>WRJY01000288.1 GCA_009778355.1 Desulfovibrionaceae bacterium
CAGCCAAGCCAGCCCCAAGCCAGCCGCCAGGCCGCCCAGCATGGAGCCCCAAGGGCTGCGCACGGCGCCGCCCGCATCGGCGGGCGCCCTGGACTGCGCGGGAACCGCTGGCGTGGCGGACGGCGTGGTCGCGCGCTGCGTGACGTTGCTGGACTGCCGCCCTGCCGATTTGCCGCCGCCCAAACGGGCCGCCTCGGCATCGAAGGCCAGCAGCCCCAGCAGGGCCACGGTCAGCAACAGCATCAAAAATCGGCAAGCGAGGCAGCGAGGGTTCATCGGGTCTGGCTTCATGTAAGGACGTTCACTGATTTTTATATAGCTTATTCGCATTTGATGCCGACGTGCAATGCAACAACCCCACCAGTACTGTTGTGAAAATCGACATGGCCGAAGCCGTTGTCCTTCATCAGCGCCTTGAGCGCCTGCTGGTTGGGGTGCATTCGGATGGATTCGGCCAGGTAGCGATAGCTGTCGGCATCGCCCGTCACCAGCCGGCCCAGCCGCGGCAGGACGTTGAAGGAATACAGGTCGTAGAGCTTGCGCAGCGGCTGGGCGACTTGCGAGAACTCCAGCACCAGCAGCCTGCCGCCGGGCTTGAGCACGCGCGCCATCTCGCGCAAGGCCGCGTCCTTGTGGGTCATGTTGCGCAGGCCGAAAGAGACGCTGACGAGGTCGAAATGGTTGCTCTCGAAGGGCAGCTTCTCGGCGTCGCACGCCACGGTGGGCAGGATCACGCCGGCGTCCAGCAGCCGGTCGCGCCCGGTGCGCAGCATGGCTTCGTTGATGTCGGTGTGCACCACCTGGCCGCTGCCGCCGGCCTTGCGCGCGAAGGCCAGCGCCAGATCGCCCGTGCCGCCGGCGATGTCGAGCACGCGCTGGCCCTGCCGCACGTTGGCGAGCATGACGGCGTAAGCCTTCCAGGCCCGGTGCAGGCCGCCTGACATGAGGTCGTTCATCAGGTCGTACTTGGAGGCAACGGAGTCGAACACGCCGCGCACGCGCCGCGCCTTGTCGTTTTCATCAACCGTTTCGTAGCCGAAATGCGTCTGGGTCACGGATAGTCAACCATTGGAAAGAAGTCAGCAGCTATTTTATTCATAGCGGCCACCAGCGTGGCCCCCTGCGTGCCATTTCAGCCACGTCGGGGAACCAGGATCACCCCCCGCAGCCGCCGCTGGCCTTGGCCCGGGCGGGCATGGGCGCGTCGCGCTCCAGGCCGGCGGCGGCCAGGCGCTCGGCGTATTGCCGCCACAGATCGTCCTGCCTGGCGCCCAGAAAGTACAGGTACTCCCAGGTAAAAAAGCCGCTGTCGTGCCCGTCGGAAAAATGCGGTTGCACGGCGTAGTTGCCTACCGGCGACAAGCCGGTGATATCGACCTCGCGCTTGCCCGTTTGCAACACCTCCTGGCCCGGCCCGTGGCCCTGCACCTCGGCCGACGGCGAATACACGCGCAGCAGCTCGAACGCAATCCGAAAGCGCGCCCCGTCGGGGTAAGCCAGTTCGAGCATGCGCGACCGGGCATGAAGCACCAGTTCGGTCGGCGGATCGTTGGGATAGGCGGCGGACGCGCGTGCCATGTCTGAAACCGGTTTGCAAAACCCGATTGTGCCCAAGACCGGTATAGTGTGCGCGTATGAATTCGCCTGGGCTGCAACGCACCGTTTTCCTGCTCTTGCTGGCCGTCGTCACGGCGGCGCTGGTGTGGGTGCTGTCGCCCTTTTTCGGCGCCGTGTTCTGGGCCATCATCATGGCGCTGCTGTTCGATTCCACCTTCCGCGCGCTGCTGCGCCGCCTGGGCGGGCGGCGTAATCTGGCGGCGCTGCTGACGCTGCTGCTCATCGTGCTGATCGTGGTGCTGCCGATGGTGCTGCTCGGCGTGGCCGCGGCCAACGAGGTATCGGCGCTGGTGGCGCGCGTGAACGCGGGCGACATCAACTTCCGCTCCTACGCCCAACAGGTGCTGGCGGCGCGGCCCGCGTGGCTGACCGAGCAGATGACGCAGTTCGACCTGATCGACCTGCAGAGCGTGGTGGAGAAGTTCTCCGACGCGCTGCTCAAGCGCGGACAGACCATTGCCTCCCAAGCGCTGTCGATCGGCCAGAACGCGCTGTTGTTCGTGGTCAACCTGGTCGTCATGCTGTACCTGCTGTTTTTCCTGCTGCGCGACGGCGAGCAGTTGTCGAGGATGTTCCGCCAGGCGGTGCCGATGGAGCGCGTGCAAACCCATTACCTGACCAGCAAATTCGCCACCGTGGTGCGCGCTACCGTCAAGGGCAACGTACTGGTGGCGCTGGTGCAGGGCGCGCTGGGCGGGCTGGCGTTCTGGGCGCTGGGCATTCGCGGCGCGGTGCTGTGGGGCTCGATCATGGCGATCCTGTCGCTGCTGCCCGCCGTGGGCGCGTCGCTGATCTGGGGGCCGGTGGCCATCTACCTGCTAGCCACCGGCTCCCTCTGGCCGGGCGTGGCGCTGGTGGTATGGGGCGCGCTGGTGATCGGCATGATGGACAACTTGCTGCGCCCCATCCTGGTCGGCAAGGACACCAAGCTGCCCGACTACGTGGTGCTGCTCACCACGCTGGGGGGGCTGTCGCTGTTCGGCATCTCCGGCTTCGTCATCGGCCCGACCATCGCCGCGCTGTTCATGGCGGCCTGGGCGCTGTTCGCGCGCGAGGAAGAGCAGGCCGCCGCGCCCGCGGCGGCGGCTCAAGCCGTGGCCGCGCCGGAAGATGGCCCGCTGGCCGATTGACCCTCGGTAAAGTAAGTAAGCAGGCGAGGGCGTTTAAGTTGGGCCAATGCCCATTGCCATCACAGGTCAAGTTCGGAATGCGAGCCAAGCCGCGCGAGAATCAGGCGACCAGCGCCGATCAAGCGATAGATCAACACCAGATCGGGCCTGACGTGGCAGTCGCGGTAGTCCTTCCAATCGCCGGTCAATGCATGGTCCCTGTACCGCGCTGGCAGCGGCCTGTCGCTGACCAGTGCATCGACGATTTCTCGCAGTTCGACATTCAGGGCGCCGCGATGCGGCCCCTTGGCCTCGCGTTTGAAATCGCGCCTGAAAAGCGTGGTGCGTTCAATCGTCCGCATTCAAGTCCTCGAAGAGAGCATCGACGGACTCGAATCGCTTCAACCGCCCACGCTCGATCTCGGCGAAGGCGGCCAGAGTTTCGGCGTTGGGCCGAAACAACTCTGCAGGAATAACCTTGTCTTGCGCGATGCGGGTCATCAGCACCCGTACCACGTCGCTTACAGTCAGGCCGCACGCCTGAATGACCTGGTTGGCCACTTCCTGAATCTCGCCCGGCACACGGGCCTGCACCAGGCGACTGGCAGCCATGGCTCTTTCTCCTGTACAAATTTAATGTATTGCAGTGTAATACAGTGAACCGCAGTCCGATAAAAATCGACAGTGCTTTCGTCGGATTCCAGCTACCCCACCGCTCACCCCATGTCTCACTTGCGTATGCGCAACATGCTGAACACCGCAGCCAGCGCGGCGCAGCAGGCGGCGACGGCCAGGGCGATGACCTGGCCCTTGCCATCGTGCGGCGGCCAAGCGCTGAACAGGCCGGCCAGCACCACCGCGCCGAGCGTCTGCCCGGTTAGCCGCGCGGTGCTCAACATGCCGCTTGCCGCGCCGCTGCGGTGCAGCGGCGGCGAGGTGACGATGGTATGGTTGTTGGGCGACTGAAACAGCCCGAAGCCCAAGCCGCACAGCGCCATGCGCCAAGCGATGTTCGCATGGCCCGGATGCGCGGGCAAGGCCGCCAGCAGCGCCAGCCCGCAGGCCAGCAGAATCAGGCCGATGCTGCTCAACAGACTGTCGGGGTACTTGCCGATCAGCCGCCCCGCGACCGGCGCCATGCAGACGGTGCCAATGGGCCATGCGGTGATGATCAGCCCGGCCTCGAAGGTCGAGCATCCGTAGGAGTCGAGCAGCAAAAACGGCAGCGCGATCAAGGACAGCGTCTGCGCGCAGAAGGAATTGACCGACGTGCCCATCGACAGCGCGAACACCGGAAGGCGCATCAGATCCACCGGAAACAGCGGCAGCGCCAGCTTGGCCTGCCGCCGCAGATAGACGCCGCCCACGGTCACGCCGGCCAGCAAAATCGCCCAGGAAACGCCGGGGCTGACGCCCGGCCCCTCATGACCGTGCACGCCCAGCCGGTCGACGCCGATGAAGATCAGCGCGAACATCAGCGCGTTGAGCAGCACGTCGAGCGCCGAGAAGCGCGACCTTGAAGCCGGCGCGGCCCGATAGTGATTGAAGGGCAGCGCCTTTCTGCCCAGTACAAACACCAACACGCCCAGCGGCACGTTGAACACGAACAGCCACGGCCACGGCGCCACCGACAGAATCGCCGCCGACACCGACGGGCCGGCCACCGATGCCGTGGCCACCACCATCGAATTGATCGCCATGCCGCGCCCCAGTTGCGAGCGCGGATACACGCGCCGCACCAGCGCCGAGTTGACGCTCATCACGCCCGCAGCGCCCATCCCCTGTACGGCGCGCGCCACGATCAGCATGTTCAGCGAGCGCGAAAACACCGCCGTCAGCGAAGCCGCGGCGAACACCGTGATCCCCACGAGATAGACGCGCCGGTAGCCGACCAAATCGCCCAGCGAGGCCAGCGGCAGCAGCAGAATGAGCGTGGCGATCTGGTAGGCGTTGACCACCCAGATGGCGTGCGCCGCATCGGAATGCAGCTCGCGCGCAATGCCCGGCAGCGCCAGGTTGACGATGGTGCTGTCCAGCACCGACACCGCGATGCCGAGAACGATGACCAGCATCGCATACCAACGCTGCGGCAACGGCAGACCATCCTGCTCGGCAGCGGGCGCAGCGTGGGGTTCGGGCATGGTCTCCAATGGATCTTTGTTCTACGGAGAAGGGGCAACCGGACCGTTGTCTCGCCGACTGGTTTTTTCGCGCCAGCCTCCCAACCGTCACAAAAGCTTCATATTCATCCAGAATACTTTCACGTTCCAGAATATAACCGGCTGCGAACGCTTGCCCATATCCCCTGCCCCCGCCGACCGGCCCGCGACCGCACCCCTGCCGGCGCTGCTTGACCGTGACCAGAGCATCCTGGCCTTCAACGAGCGCGTGTTCGACTGCGCGTTGCGCCCCGACGCGCCGCTCGTCGAACGCCTGCGCTATTTGTGCATCGTGTCGAGCAATCTCGACGAGTTCTTTGAGATTCGCGTCGAGCCGCACCTGGCGGCCCATGCCACCGGCGAGTTCAAGGGACAGCACACCGCAAAGACCTATGAGGCGCTCTCGGCGGTCGCCCATGCGCTGGTCGCGCGCCAGTATGCGCTCTACAACGACGAGTTGATGCCGGCCTTCGCGCGCGAAGGCATCCGGGTCATCTCGCATGGCGAGCGCAATGGGGCGCAGCGCAAATGGGTGCAAGAGTATTTCGAGCGCGAAGTCAAGCCGCTGATGGTGCCGGTCGGGCTTGATCCGGCGCACCCTTTCCCGCAAGTCGCCAACAAGTCGCTGAACTTCATCGTGTGGCTGTCGGGCGTGGATGCCTTTGAGCGCGAAAACCCGATCTCCATCGTCAAGGTGCCGCGCGTGCTCCCGCGCCTGATAAAGCTGCCCGCCGGAATTTCCGGCGGGCAGACGGTGTTCGTGGCCTTGTCGAGCATCGTGCGCGCGCATTTGGCCAGCCTGTTTCCGGGACGGCAAGTGCATGAGTTTTCGCAATTTCGCGTCACGCGCCATGCCGATCTGGCCGTTGACGAAGAGGACGTGAAAGACCTGCGAAGCGCCCTGCGCCAGGGCCTGGAGCGCCGCCCCTACGGACAAGCGGTGCGGCTGGAAGTCTCATCCAACTGCGCCCACTCGCTGGCCGACTTCCTGCTGGCGCAATTCAAATTGCCGCCGCAGGCGCTGTACCGGGTGCATGGGCCAGTGAATCTGACGCGCTTCATGCAACTGGCCGACCTGATCGACGCGCCCCGCCTGCGCTTTCCGGCCTACCACGCCTCCTACCCCGCCGCCTTGGCGCCAGGGCAGTCTTTTTTCGAGCGCCTGCGCAAAGGCGACGTGCTGATCCACCAGCCTTTCGAGCGCTTCGATGCCGTACTCGACTTTCTGCGCGAAGCCGTGCTCGACCCGCGGGTGCTGGCGATCAAGCAGACCATCTACCGTACCAGCCCCGATTCTGAACTGATAGATCTGCTGCGCGAGGCCGTGCGCCGCGGAAAGGAAGTGACCGTGGTGGTCGAACTCAAGGCGCGCTTCGACGAAGAAGCCAACATCAACTGGTCCGAAGCGCTCGAATCCATCGGCGCGCAAGTGCTCTATGGCGTGGTCGGACTCAAAACGCACGCCAAGATGCTGTTGGTCACGCGCCGCGAAGGCAAGCAACCCTTGCGCCGCTACGGGCACCTGTCCACCGGCAACTACAACCCCCGCACCGCCCGCCTGTACACCGACATCAGCCACCTGACGGCCAACCCCGAACTCACCGCCGACATGGAGGCGGTGTTCGTCCACCTCGCCGGCCAAAGCCGCCTGCCCCCGCTGCGCCACATGCGGGTCGCGCCCTTTGACCTGCATCGTGAACTGCTCACGCGCATCGACGCGCTCGGCGCCACCGCCGCCGCGGGCGCGTCCGCGCGCATCATCGCCAAGATGAATGCCCTCACCGACGAGCGGCTGATCGCCGCCCTGATTCAGGCCGGCCAGCGCGGCGTGAAAATCGACCTCATCGTGCGCGGCGCCTGCATGCTTGCCGCGCAAGCGCCCGGCGTCACCGGCAACATCCGGGTACGCTCCATCGTTGGCCGCTTTCTGGAACATTCGCGCGTCTTTTATTTCCGCGCCGGCGACAACGAATCGTTGTACCTGTCCAGCGCCGACTGGATGAGCCGCAACATGCTGGGCCGCATCGAAGTCATCTGGCCGGTACTCGATCCCGCCCTGCGCCAGCGCCTGATCGACGAATGTCTGGTCGCCTGCCTGCACGACCGGCGCAACGCCTGGGCGCTCGAGGCCGACGGCCAATACCGCCGCGTCGGCCACTGCGCCAGCAAAAACGCGCCGCCCGATCCCGCCACGCCCGCGCACGGCGCGCAACAGGCGCTGATGGAACGCTACGCCGCGCGCTCCCGGCCAACCGGCTAACCCCTCATCACTCAAAGGACAACCCCATGGACCTCATCCTCTGGCGCCACGCCGAAGCCCAAGAATGGAACGAAGGCGACGACGACATGGCGCGCGCCCTCACCGCGCGCGGCTACAAACAGGCCAAACACATCGCCGCCTGGCTCAACCGGCAACTGCCCGAAGGCGCGCGCGTGCTGTGCAGCCCCGCGCGCCGCTGCGAGCAAACCGCACTGGCCCTGGAGCGCAAATACAAACTGCGCAAGGAACTCGCTCCCGGCGCCACGGCCGACGCCCTGCTCGCCGCCGCCGATTGGCCGGACGGCAAGTCGGCCGTGGTGCTGGTCGGGCACCAGCCCGCGCTCGGTCAAGTCATCGCCCAGCTCGCCGGCATGACCCAGCCTTCATGCACGCTGCGCAAGGGCGCGCTGTGGTGGCTTCGCACCCGCGAACGCGATGGCCAAACGCAAACCCAGGTACTCACCGTGCAATCGCCGGATATGCTTTGATTGCGCAAGGAGTCAGGGCGCCGTAATTGAACAGGCTCAAAGAAGCAGCGTCATCACCGTGGTTTCCTTGGCGAAGTAAACCCGGCGAGATGCATTGCTGGGCGCTGGCGCGCGAACGGCCCGCCGCGTGGCGCCGCGCCGAGTTGCGATAGCATCGTTCGCGCGGCCTGGCCAAAGGCATCGACTGTGGCGGCGCGGGCCGTGGAGAACACGGCAGTGGAGCAATCGGTCATCAAGACGGCGGGGCGCGTATTCCAGGTGCTGGAATACCTGCGGGAAATGCGGCGGCCCGTGACGGTGCGCGAAATCTCGCAGCGGCTGGGCTATCCGCTGTCGAGCGCACAGGCGCTGCTCAAGAGCATGGCCGCGCTGGGTTATCTGCGCTACGACTCCTCGCTGCGCGCCTTCTTGGCCACGCCGCGCCTGGCCTCCATCGGCGACTGGGTGATGGACTCGATGTTCCAGGGCGGCCAACCGATGACGGCGCTCGGCGACATCGCGCGCGAAACCGGCTTCACTGCGATCCTGGCGGTCGAAAACGACATTTACTCGCAGTACGTTCATGTCATCTTCGGCAGCCGCGCCATCCAGTTCAATGTCCAGCCGGGAACGCGACGGCTGCTGTGCATGTCGGGAACCGGCTGGGCGCTGCTGGCCGCCGGCGGTGACGAACACCTGGCCCGCATCATCCACCGCTCCAACACCCGCCTGAAACCCGGCGGGCAGAGCGTCGATGCCGGCTACATACAGGCGCGCGTACGCGAATCGCGCGAGAGGGGCTATGCGTTCTCGCGCGGGGTGGTCACCGAGGGCATCGGCATCGTTGCCCTGGGGTCGGCGTCGAACGCCTTTGGCACGCGCCTTGCCATCGGCGTGGGCGGACTGGCCGGTCAACTCGAACGCGCCGTGGACGCCGTGGTGCCAGTGATGCGTGCGCGTCTGTTGGACGCCGCCCCAAACGCGCCAGCGGCTTCCATGTAGTATTTGCGCTCTTTTCGTTTGCAACCATCTGACAAAGAGGAGCACCCCATGCTGGGCCTGATGCAGAACCATCCGCTGCTGATTTCGGCGCTGATCGACTTCGCCGAGCGTTACCACCGGGACGGCGAGATCGTCTCGCGCCGGGTCGAGGGCGACATGCACCGCTACACCTGGGCCGACGCCGCGCGGCGCTCCAGACAGTTGGCCCACGCGCTCGACGCCATCGAGGTGCGCCCGGGCGAGCGCGTCGGCACGCTGGCCTGGAACGGCTACCGGCACCTGGAGCTGTACTACGGCGTCAGCGGCTCGGGGCGCGTGATCCACACCATCAACCCGCGCCTGCTGCCCGAGCAGATCGCCTGGATCATCAACCACGCCGAGGACCAGGCGCTGTGCTTCGACATGACGTTCCTGCCCATCGTCCAGGGCATTCACAAACACTGCCCGGCAGTCAGGCACTGGATCGCGCTGTGCGATGGCGACCGGCTGCCCCAGGACAGCGGCATTGCCAACCTCATCAGCTACGAAAGCTGGATCGCCGGCAGGCCAACCGCCTACGCCTGGCCCCGGCTCGACGAGAACACCGCCTCGGGCATGTGCTACACCAGCGGCACCACCGGCAACCCCAAGGCAGCGCTGTACAGCCACCGCTCCACCGTGCTGCACGCCTACGCCATTGCGCTGCCCGACTCCATGGGCCTGTCGGCGCGCGACGCGGCGCTGCCCGTGGTGCCCATGTTCCACGTCAACGCCTGGGGCATGCCCTACGCGGCGGCCATGGTCGGCTGCAAGCTGGTGTTTCCCGGCCCGGCGCTCGATGGCAAGTCGGTCTATGAACTGATCGAGGCCGAGGGCGTCACCGTGGCCACCGGCGTGCCCACGGTCTGGCAAATGCTGCTGACTCATATGGCCGCCAACAAGCTGCGCTTTGGCGCCTTGCAACGCACCGTGATCGGCGGCGCGGCAGCGCCCCCGGCCATGATCGACACCTTCCGCAACGACTACGGCATCGAGGTGCTGCACGCCTGGGGCATGACCGAGACGAGCCCCATCGGCTCCGTCTGCACGCTTCAGAACAAACACCTGTCCTTGCCTGCCGATGAGCAACTCAAGCTGCGC
Organism: Desulfovibrionaceae bacterium; assembly: GCA_009778355.1. GTDB lineage: Bacteria > Pseudomonadota > Gammaproteobacteria > Burkholderiales > Burkholderiaceae_C > Ottowia. The sequence continues at coordinate 9,734 of WRJY01000288.1, forward strand.
ATGAAACAGGGGCGCGCCGTCTTTGGCATCGACATGAAAATCGTCGATCCCAACGGCAACGAAATTGCCTGGGGCACCGGCGTCTCGGGCGACCTGTACGTGCGCGGCCCCTGGATTCTGGCCAGCTACTACAAGGGCGAAGGCGGCGATCCGTTGCGCGGCGGCTGGTTCCCCACCGGCGACGTGGCCACCATCGACGCCGACGGCTTCATGCAAATCACCGACCGCACCAAGGACGTCATCAAATCCGGCGGCGAGTGGATCAGCTCGATCGACATCGAGAACATCGCCATGGCGCACCCGGCCATCGCCATGGCCGCCTGCATCGGAATGCCGCACCCCAAATGGGACGAGCGCCCCATCGTCGCCGTGGTCGTCAAGCCCGGCCAGGAAGTCACGCGCGAACAACTGCTGGCCTTCTACGAAGGCAAGGTCGCCAAGTGGCAAACCCCGGACGACGTGGTCTTCATGGACGCCATCCCCCTGGGCGCCACCGGCAAGATGCTCAAAACCAAGCTGCGCGAGCAACTCAAAGACTACAAGCTGCCCGCTTGATGTGTACTCTTTCCCCTGCTTGAGGTTCGCTCCTTCCCCCGCTGGAGAATCCATTTTTTTCCTCCCCCGCTGGGAATCTCTTTTTTCCTTCCCTCGCTGGGGAATTTCTTTTTTTCCCTTCCCTCGTTGGGGAATCTTTCTTTCTCCCTCCCCCGCTGGGGGAGGGCTGGGGTGGGGGCCAGCGGCGCATCCAGTGGTAACGCCGTGGCCTCCATCCCAATCAGCGAGCAGCCGCAGCCCCCAGAAGGGGGAAGGCGCCAAACACACCGATCCCTTTTGCGACAGCCTCCCGCAGGGCGTCAAACACGCCCCTCACTTTTTTCCTCCAACCCCTGAAACAACCGCCCCATCTGCTCGCGCGCGATCGGGTGGCCCAGCGCGGCGGCCCTGGCCAGCCACATCACGGCCAGGTGGCTGTCCTGGCCGTCCTGCGGCATGGCGCCCTCCTCGCCGCCCGGGGCATGGGCCATTGCCAGCCACTGCATGGCCTCGGCGTTGCCTTGCGCGGCGGCTTCGCCCAGCCAGTACAGCGCCGCCTTGGCCGCGCCCGCTACGTAAAACAGCGCACCCATGTCGGCCTGGGCCTCGGCATCGCCCGCGTCGGCGCGCAGCAGCGCCTCGATGTCGTCTTTGCCCAGCGCCACGCCGGTCAGGCGCAGTACATCGTCCAGCGCCAGCATCACGCGGTTGCGCGCGTCCTTGCCGCCGCTGCCCACCTGGCCGCCGTCCATGCGCCGCCACAGCGTGCTGCGGCTCAGGCCGGTGACGGCAATGGCGGCCTCCAGGCTCAGGGTGCGCGGGGCGAGGTGGTCCATGTCCGCAATTTTATGGCGGCACTGGCGGCTGACACGCCAAACCGCGTCTCAAACGCCGCCTGAAGCAGCGGTAAACGTTCCATCGCCATTCGGCTCGCACCGGCCTCCCTACGGAAACAAGCCAGGAACCCGCTGGCTCACCAGGAGGGCAGTCGCCCATGGAAATTTCAGCGCCGGAGTGGGCGCTTGACCTGCTCCCCTCCCCCGCTCGCGGGAGAGTCTGATGCAGCGCCGCGCTGCCGGCTTGCGCCCCGGAACCATAAAAATTGTCCGTAGGGGCGGGCCTTGTGCCCGCCCG
>WRJY01000289.1 GCA_009778355.1 Desulfovibrionaceae bacterium
GTGAAACCGGCCTCGGCGAAGCAGGAAGTTAGCTTTGAACCTGTTTAGGCGGGGTTGAGTAGGTATGACGGAACGGCTGCCATCGGTGTCCATGGCCGACGACGCGGTGGAGCGTGAACAACTAGCAGCGCTCACACTCCAACTTGATCTGGCCGATCGGCTGTCCACGCCAATGTGCATCTTCATGCCGAAATGCCACTGCTGGGGGACTTGTTCAGCGTTGCCCTAGTGCTGGAGGGGCATCTCACGCTGCGAGACATGATCGATCGCAAAGTGAAGGCGGCCCAGACGAAAGGACTTATCTACATTCATCCAATTTCAGGCGCCGAGAAGAATGGGTAGATAAACTGCGGAGCAGCAGTTCGCGCCCAGTGCGCCTATCGCGGCATGGGCGGATGTATTCCATTGCGTCTCCAGCTTCAAGAACATCATTGGCATTTCCCTTCGCCGTAATAACAATTGCCGGCGCGCGCCGCGTTGTTGTCCTGGATGACGCCGACGTTGGGCAACGTGGGCACGATGGAGGCGTAGAACTCGGTGAGGTCCATCTGAGCGAAATCCAGGCTTTGCAATTGCGCGATCGTGAACCCAGAGCAATCCGGCGCGCGCGCCGTCCCCCATTCCTTGCTGACCTGCGCCCGGCCCTGTTCATTGATCAGGCGGGCCAACACCGAGTTGAAACAGCATTTCGTCGTGGTGTAGGTGATGCAGGCGACGCACTTGCCCAAAACCCGGATGCAACTGGAGCAATACTTGCCGATGGTGTGGCACAGCTTGGCGCCTTCCTGCAGGGCGAGCCTGCCTTCTTCCTCGTTGCAGGACATCATCGACATGACCACGTACATGACGACGGTGATGGCCAGGCTCCAGGGATCGAAGGCCAGCACGAAGCCGTCGCTGGAATACAGCGCCACCGATCCCGCCGGCAGGGCCGAGCCGTTGATGGCCACGGTGACCCCATACGTGGTGAAGCTGCCGGAGAACCCTCCCCCGGTCAGCAGCGCGCTGATCCCTTGATAGATGAACCGCCGGTTGCCAGAATTCATCAGAATGTCGAACACCAGTCGCGATCCCGCCCCGAAGATGCCCTGGTTGCTCAGGCCTGCGCCGGAAGCGTTCGAGGAGCAGCAGTCGTTGAACAGCAGATCCCGACAGTGATTAGCCTCGCCCGCGAAGACCTGCAGGGTGTCGGGATCGAGATAGACGCCGGCCTCGCGGGCCGCTTCCAGAAACGTCATGGAGCGCGCGAAATCCGCGTCATCGGTATAACCGGTGCTGAAGCAACTGCCCGCCAGGCAAAACACATTGGCAGGGCAATTGCCAGTCGTCAGGCAGCCGGAGTAGTAGCTGGCGAGGTCTTCCAGGGTAGCTGACGGATTGGCGGCGATCTGGCTGGCCTCCCGCACCGCCGGATCATCGGCGAACACCGGCGGGCGCGGCGTATTGGCCGATGTCTGCGCCGCCAGGAGCGCCTGGCACACCGGATCGTTCGGCGCGAGAGCGCAGGCGGCCAGTTGCGCGTTGGCCGGCCCGGAAAGGTCGGACTGCCCGTAATAGCTGCTGGGCGCCGCCTCGCTGGTATAACCGGGAACGACCGAACCGGCGCTGCCGGCATTGACCGTTCCCAGGATCGCCGGGTTGGCCGCCTGCCCGGCGGCTGTCCCTTCTTCGTGGGGGCCGGCCATCGCAATTGTCTGGGCAGAAACGAAACAGACCAGGGTCAACCAGACGACGGCTTGGCGGGCGATGGACATGATCGTCTCTTAGGGCGTTGGGCGCAGTCGGGCCAGGAACAGTCCGGCATCCTGCTGAAATGCCGGCGCCGCACCGCGCAGATGTTCAAGCGCGTAGTCCAGGCTGACGTCGCCCGCGACCCGCGCGAAATCCCCCGCCGCCGCGCAAGTCCCGCTGACGCAAGCCTCGGGGCGGGCACCATCGCGCACCAGCACGAAGCTGGGCACCCGCGTGATCGCGAATCGGTCGAAAGCCTGGGGATCGATCTGCACGGCGACCTGCCGTGAACCGATGAGCGGCTGAATCTGGGCCACGGTATCTCTCAGAGAGCCGTTCGCCATGCCTCGTAGAACCACAGACGCCCGGGCGCGCGCCGCCTGATCGACCAGCCGTTGCAGTGTGGGCCGGGGCATCGCCAGACTGACAAACACAATGAGCCCCGGGCCTTGGGACAACCCTTGGGCCGCCGCCATGGCCCCGGACTGGTCCGCGTAGCCGCGCGCCAGCGCTTCCAGATCGAGCGCGCCGGACGTGGCCGGCTGCGGCAGGGCGTCGATGTTGGGCGTTTGCGCGGATGGTGGCGGATTGGGCAGGACGGTTGCGCCGTATTGGCGGCGCGCCTGCTCGATATCCTGTTCCGTGATAGTGGGCTGTGACCTGCTGGCGCGCTCGATGTCGGCGTCGGTGATGACCGGTGCCTGGGCGTCGGCGACGGCATGGATCGCCGCCAGCGCCAGCGCGGTCAAGCAGCGCCAAGAGAGGCAGCAAGAGCGGAGCCAGCCGGGGCGCGGGAGTTCAGTAGCCGACACAGCAGTTCCTTTTCCTGAAAAGCATGAAGGCGAAGTCCTCGCCGCGCACCGGATATTCCTTGCCCGCGCCCCAGAGCACGGTGGTGCGCCCGAAGGGTTGGCAGCACTTGCCGGCATCCTTGGCCGTGTTGGGGATGGGGAAAGTGAGCTGGGTCTTGTAGGCTGTTTTGTCCATGATCGGCTCGAAGTAGGGGCCACACAGACCGCTTGAACCGTGCCAGCCCCAGGCGAGCAGTTCCCGGTGCATCTTGGCCGTCAGGCGCTGCGCCATCAGGGCTGCGGTGCGCACGCCGCCCATGTGGTTTTGCACGTGTCCGTCCAGAGGGTAGATGCTGCCTTGGCAGCCGGCGCACCAGAACAGCTCCCGTACGCCGAAGCCCAGCGAGGCGGCCACGCAGTCGGCCGCGCAGGCGGCGACGGCCACGGGGTTGGCGAACAGGACGGCGTCTGGATTGAGGATCAGCGTCAACTCGTCGTCCGCCCAGAGCGGATCGACTTCCGTGAGATACGCGAGGTCGAAGGATCCCTTTTCCAGGCATGGGAAGTCGGTCACGGCTTCCAGGTAGAACAGAACCGGGTTGACGTAGAAGTGGGCCTGGTAGAAGGAGCCGCCGTCGCCGTCTCCCTCGGACCGGGTGAATCGGGCGGCTTCGGGCGCCGGGATGCCCGGGTCGAGGTTGATGCCGCCCAGGGACGCCAGGCAGAACGGCTTGCGCACGGCTTCGACGTGTCGGGCAGGCTCCCAGAAGCCGACACTCAGCCCGATGATCGGGTTGACGCCGCAACTGCACAGCGGGCTTGAAGGGTTGTCGGTATCTTCCTGGCCGCCGAAGTTGCCGATGCGCGCGCCGCCGATGCTGATTGGCAGGATGCAGCTCCAGCAGATGTCGGTGATCGGGTTGGGAAACTGGCCGACGCACGTGGCCGCGCCGGCGGCGAACGCCGCAGGCCCAATCGCCCAGGCCAGCAGCGCCAGCAGCACGGCGCGCAGACAGCGGAGCGGGCGGCTCATGGGGCGACCTCCAATTCGTCGATACGCAGGCTCCTGCCTTCCTGCGACACCAGCGCCGGCACCTGCCGGATGCCCAGCCGTTGCGTGAGCAGGCCAAGCTGGTCGTAATAGACGGGAATTTGCCAGCGTTCCATCAAGTCCAGATAGGAGCCGCCCGTCAGGATAGGCTTGACCAGTCCGCCGTAATGGGCAATCAGCGCCCGCGCCTGGGTGACTTGGCGCGTATCGCGGCCATCGAAGAACAAGAGGCGTCGCGGCAACGCCACGATGTCCAGCGGGTTCGCCCTTGTTCCAGCGGGGAACATTAGCCGCCCCTGGACGTCCAGGATGTTTTGCTCCAGCGTGTAGGAGGGATCGAAATAAAAACTGCGTTTCGTCCGGGTCGCGGCCAAGCCCTCGACGGGCGCGGGCTGCCGCACGGCGGCGATGCCACGCTCGCGCGCCTGCTCCTGGATCTGGCGCAACTGGCCACTGGCTTCTTTTTGGCGCAGGCGCTGGGCGATGAAGTCGAGCAGGTGCGGCTCGGCGATTTCGTAGGTCGGCCCGATCACGCCGACATCAATGGCCTGAACCTGGGCGGCGCCCGCCAGCAGGGCCAAACCCGCGATGCCACGCGAAAGCCGTGTCGCGGGCGCGCTCATCGAGGATTCTCCGCGTCCGCCGTGCACTGGATCTGGGGGATGAGATGGAGGCGGGCGGCGCTGTCTTGCTGCTGGGCGGCACGGATCAGGCCCAGCAGGACCGGGTCGCCGCCTTCCCGGGCGAGGGCATGGCGCAATTCAGCCGCGCCGAGGGCGCGGCCGCACTGCAACTGATAGGCCCCCAGGTAGACTTTGGCGCCTTGCTCGACCGCCGGCGCGATCTGCCGCAGCAGCGCCAGGAAATCGGCCATTGGCATTTCGGCGTCGGCGGCGATCGGCCCGTGGGCGGGACTGGTCTGCGCTTGGAGCGGGACTGTCGCCAGCAGCGAGGCGGACGCCGCCAGGGCGGTTATCCAGCGCGGCGCGGCGCCGCAAAATAGCCGCGGGCAGTGGCATGCGGCAACGTGCGCTTGGGCGCTTGCTGGCGGGTTGTTCGAGTTGGCGGCCATCGCGTGATACCTGATCTGGATCGATGGACGCCATGATGCGTTTCAGGTCCGGGCGCAACCAGCAGGAAATAGGCTTGTATCAGGGGGAATTCGATACCAGCCGGAGCGTGAGCCGGCAAGGCCGCAGTAGCTGCTTCAGTATTGTGGCTTCTCAAAAATTATCTTGTTATAGACAAATATAGTGTAATTTGTCTAAAATGATAAACATGCCTAGTCCTCCTCCCGTCATCTTCCCACAAGAACAACGCCTATTGACCGAGTTGGGCGAACGCTTGCGCCTAGCCCGCAAGCGGCGTAAGTTGAGCACAGCGGCGGTCGCGCAGCGCGCTGGGATATCCAGAGCAACGTTGTACAAGGTCGAAGCGGGTCATCACGGCGTCACGCTGGGCTCTTATGTCCGGGTGCTGGTCGCTCTGGGTCTCGAAGGGGACTTCAATCGGCTGGCCGCCGATGACAAGGTGGGGCGCAAGTTGCAAGACTTGGCCTTGGAGCCGCCACCCGCCAGCAAGCGCCGCACGGTTCGCCGCGCCGGAACCGGAAAACCCGGCGAAATCCCATCATGAACGGGCAGGACGCGCTGGAGGTCTGGCTGAACGACAATCTTGGCCCTATCTGCCAAGCCGGCGTCATGGGGCATGATCGCGGCCAGATCCGCTTCCGTTATGAACGCGCATGGCTGCAAGACCCGTCAAAGCGCGCTGCGTTTTTGCCGTCCGGGCGGCAACACCTTCCTTGGCGATGAGGAACGGGCCGTCCTGCCGGTGACGACCCTGCGCGAGTTGGAGGCAGTGGCTTACCAACTCAGCAATCTTCAGGCAAGCGGAAAGCCGGATTGACCGAAGGCTTCTGGATAAGGTCAGGGGTCCGTGGTAATTTTTGTGGCTGGCTGTTGACGCCTTCAGAAGACCGGATCGACGACGCCAATGACTTGCTCGATCCGCACGAGGCCGCTTTCGCGGTAGCGGGAATCGAAGGAATCGGGGCTCAGACCCTGGACGTAATAGCAGTCCGGCGGGATGACGCCGGGGGCGATGGTCTCCAGCGGGCGGTGATCGAAAGCATGGGTCTTGGCCTTGCCGGCCGACTCGCCGTTGATGCGGATATCCCGTCCGGTCACGCTGACCATATCGCCAGGCAACCCGCGCACGATCTTGAAGAAAGGCTGTCCCGCCAGCCCAGGGTAGGCGCGCACTCCTTCGCCGGCGAACGCGTAGACGATGAAATCCCCCCGCCGCAGCGGGGCGCGGGCCGGGCGCAGCACCGCGACTTTGTAGGGCAGGCTGGGCGTCCAGTTGAAAAGCACTGGCACTCGCGGCGTGGCGTCGATGAACAGCCGCAGGTAGGCCAGCGCCCAGATCGCCAGGACCGGCAGGTAGGCATACCAGCGTCGCCGCATGTGGCGCGCCGACTCCAGTGCGAACCGGCGCAGGCGCGCCAGGCCGCCAACGTCGTGGAGGGGGACGCCAGGAGCGATCTCCGGCTGGCCTGCGGGAGCCTGGGCGCTCATGGCGTTTCCACCTTCTGCCGCAAGCGGGCAGTCAGGTCGATGGTGTAGGGCGTCGGCCCGGCCAGCGATGCCTTGAGTAACACCAGGCAGCCACACTCGGCGGGCAGGCTTTCGAGGGCTTCGGGCAAGCGTTTGGAAAAGTTGCGCGCCACCTGCAGCGCGGCTTGGCGCTCCTCTTCCGAGCGCGCCGCAGTAAGTTGGCGGGTGAACGCGTCTTCCTTGGCGCGATAGACCTCGGCCAGGTCCACGACGCCGATGATCCGGGCCGGGCGCGCTGCCAGGCGGTCATAGGCCAGCAGACCGCCGGCCACGAAGAACAGGCTGACCAGTGCGTTGGCCAGGAGGAGGGCGCGCGCGGTCACAGGACATGCCCCCGTTGCCGCAGCAGCTCGGCGATCGCTTCGTCGATGGAGCGGCCCTGTGCTCGCAATTGGTCGATGGGCGCGTTGTCTTCGAGTTTGTTGGAAAACAGCAAATGGGTGGCCGGATCAAGGATGTTGCGCGACAGCCCTTCGCCCACCGGCGACGAAATGTACAACTCGGAAAAGGCTCCCGCTTCGGTGCGCAGCGAATTGAGCAGCCGCTTCTTGGGCTCGTCCATCGCCAGACGTCCCTTGCGGTCGAGCATCTCAATGGATTCCGGTTTCTGGCGCAGCAGGAAGACCCAATCGGAACAGTTGAAGGCCGCTTCCATCTGGGCCGAGCCGTAGTAGTCGTCGGCGCTTTGCGTGGCGGTGCCCAGCGACCCGCCATACTTGCGGGCCCGCCGCGCCGCTTCCTCGACCACTGCCGCCTTGACCGGATCGTCGGCGCCTACGTCGCCCAACTGCTGCTTGAGCTCGTCGATGATGAACACCTTGCGCCGGTTGCGCGTGAGATACATCTCGCCGGTGATCTGGTGCAGCAGCAGGATGTTGACGACCGCGTGCAGATCCGGTCGACGCTTGAGCTCCTCGTTTTCGATGACGATGAAATCGTTGCTGAAATCGACGTTCGCACGCCCCTCGAAGAACCGCTCGTACTGCCCGCCCCTGGCGTAGGGGTTGAGCATGATCGCCAGATCCTTGATGCGCTGGTCGCCTGCCGCCCCCAACTCCTCGAGGGTGCCCGTCCTGAAGGCGTCGCGCAGACCTGTGATCGTCAAATCCTGGCCGTATTGCCGCCACAGCTTGAGGATCATCGCCGAGATGGCCTTGTACTGGACTTCCTCGAGCGTGTGCTGCATCGAGCACATCTTCGAGATGCCCGGAACGAGCATGTCGATGTCCTCGTTGATGTCATGCACGACCGAAAACGGGTTCAGGCAGATATCCACATCGGGCTTGAACTCGATGTAGGCGCCCCCCGCCTTGCGGCACAGCTTCTCGAAGGAGCGTCCCAGGTCCAGCATCCAGACCTTGGCGCCGATGGCGCGGTAGGACCAGGCGATCTCGTTGAGCAGCACCGACTTGCCAGAGCCGGGCGCGCCGATGATGGCGAAGTTGTAGTTGCCCAGGTCGTTGTCGTAGAGATCCAGGGTCACCAACTGCCCGCGCCGTCCCCCGAAAACCAGCGCCGGCGTGCGAGTGCCCCGCCATTCGGCGATCAGCGGCGCCATGTGGATGGCGTTGGACACCGTCTTGCGCGTGACCCGGCGCATCTTTGCCAGATCCTTGTGGAAACGCTCGCTCAGGGTCATCGGCAGGCTCGCCAGCAAGGCCTGGCGGTGCATGTAGGCGTCGGCGTTGAGCTGGAAGCCCCGGCTGCGCCAGATCGCGCTGGCTGCCTCGTGCGCCGCCGCCGCCTTGCCCGGCGCCGAAAATATCGCCAGTTGGTGGTACAAGCTGACCAGGTTTCCGCCGGTGTCCAGCGCGTCGGCGGCTGCCGTCCAGTCGTCAAGTTTCTTCCTGACGTCCGGCATCACATCGGCCATCTTCGACTTGGCGTTCTGGGTGGCCCGGATGTGGTTGGCCGTCACCACCGACTTGGTGGCGTTGGCATCGAGCACATGCACGCCCAGGGTCAGCAAAAAGGGCGCGCTGTACTGCAGCGCCGGTTGCATCAGGTCGCCGATCAGCGAACCCATCTGCCAGAGGGCGAAGCGTTCCGGAAAGCTCTTGATCGAATAAAAGCGCGCTTCCAGGATATCCGGGCTGGATTCTTTCCACAGCGTCAGGCCCGCCGGGTGGGCATCCTGGATCGTGTCGAAATCGACGATCTGATCGCGCAGTTCCCGGCCGCTGTCGTAGTTGAGATCGGGCGCGTCCGTGCCCGACAGGCGATCCGGGTTGGTGAAGATGGCGCACCAATTGATCAGGTCGGAGGCGTCGCAGACGCGGTTGGGCAGCGAGGCCGAGCGCAGGGTCGAGGCCATCGAGTCGCGCAAGGCCAGCAGTTCTTCGCGCTTGTTCAGGTTGCCCGGGTCAGCCGGGAAGGCCACCGACAGGAGCAGGCGGAAATCGCGGATCGTGTAATGAAATCCCCCCGTCAGCGATTCCTGAGCGCCCTTGAGCAAATGGCCCACGCGCCGGCGCGCCAGCGTCCGGAACAGGTTTTCGTTGCGCGCCGGGCGGCCCCAGCGTTGCGCTTTCTCGGCCTGATCCTCGTCCTCGACGCGCAGATTGGCGTAGCGGCGCAACTGGGGCCTGATGTGCGGCGAGGCGAACAGGTGGAATTGCACTCCGGCGCCGGACGGGCAGTTGGCGTACAGGGAAACCAGCACCTCGGCCATCCGGTCGTCGGCGCCGGACTGTGGCATGACCTCGAGCATGAAGCCCATCCCGTCGCGGTTGGCGAAGATGCGCTCGGCCTCTAGGTAACCCATGTAAGGCAGCCAGTTGGCGAACTGCTCGGCGGGGGTGTCGGCCGGCGCGCCCAGGCCGAAAGGCAGGGAAGTCCGCCGCAGGCTGTGTTCGGCTCGCGGCAGGGGGCGTACAGTGTCGGCGGCGGAGTTCATGGCGACACCTCCCCGGAGGAGCTGTTCAGCAGTTGCGCCGGCGTCTGGAAAAACCTCTCCGCCGCCGGCTTGGCCGGTTCGGACGGAAGCGTCGGAATCGCCGGGGCGCTGGCGTCCGCCTGCGGGGCCGCCGGGGCCGGCGTTGGCGGGCGCAAGGGCGCGTAGGCGTCGCGGATGCGCTGGCGCACGTGGTCGATCCGCCAGCGGCCCTGGTCGATCTGGACGTAAACGTGGGCTTCGTCATAGAGGTCGCCGTCGATGTCTTCCCAGGGCTTGATCCACAGCCGCAGATAGCGCGCCTGGGCGCGCAGCGGCAATCCTGGCTCCAGCGAGTCCGCGTCGCCCGCCGCCAGCGGACGGGCCGGCTTGGCCGCGCTGGCCGGGGCCGCGGGCGCCTGAGTTTCTGACGCGCCTTGCGCGGCCAGCCGCTTGCGCTGGCTGGGCAGGTTGTGGGCCAGGGCATTGGCGTAGGTGCCCGAGACGGAATCGCAGGCGACGCCTTCCGGGGCCGCGCAGGCGTATTTGGAGCTGCCGCCCAGACCGGACATCGACATGCAGCCGGCAAGGGCCAGGGCCGCGGACATGAGCAGGGCGGCAAGGGCAAACGGGCGCGGCGCGGCGCGCCGAATGGCAAGTCGGATGGCGTTCATGGCCGCCCTCCCGAAGTCGTGGCCGCCAGGCGCGATTCGATGGCGGCGCGGTCGATATACCCGTCGGTGCGCCCGCCGTCGGCCCAGATCAGGGTGGGCGTACCCTGGATGCCGAGGCTGTGCGCGAGGGCGAGATTGCGCCCGATCGGATGGGCGCAGGACGCGCCGGCCTGCTGGCCGCTGGCATCGCCCGAGCGCATCCAGTCGCGCCAGGCCGCCTGGCGATCAGCGGCGCACCAGATGGCTATCGGCCGTTCCTCGCCAAGGAATGGCACGAGAAAGGTGTAGACCGTGACGTCGTCGATGGCGGCCAGTTCGGCCTCGATCTGTCGGCAGTAGGGACAGGCCGGGTCGCTGACCACGGCCAGCTTGCGCGAGCCGTCGCCGCGCACCGTCGTGATGGCATCGGCCAGCGGCAACTGGTCGAAGGCGATGGGCCTGGGCTGCTGGGCAGGTTGGGGAGACCCCGCTCCGGCCAGCCTGGGGCCAGTCAGGTCCCGCATCGCCGCCGTGTCGAAAAGCCTCCCGAAAATGAAATAACGCGGATCGCGGGCCAGCACGTAGGCTACGTTGCCGTTCATCCAGACCTCGTACAGACCCTTGACGGGCGCCTGGACGACGTCGGTGAAATGCGTGCCCGGATGGGCTTTCTCCAGGGCGGCGCGCAACCGGCCGGCCTCGCTTGCTGCGGCATGGGCCGGCGGCGCCAGGCCGGAGGCGGCCAGCAGCGCCAGGAGCGCCGCGGCGGCGAGCAGTGTCGGGCGGACGCGCGGACGGATGGGCCGGCGCGCGGGATCAGTAGTTCGGATCATCGGAAACCTCCAGGTAACGGTTGGCGGGAGACAGGCCGGCGCGCTGGGCGGTGGCAGGCGGCGCCGTCATCGACGTGTCGATGCGAGCGCCCTTGGTGATCACCACGTCGATCTCGCGGCCGGCGTCGATCTCGATGACGGGGAAAGTGTTCTCGGCCAGGCGGATGTAGTACTGGGCCAGGCGGTCGAGCGCCCGGCCCACGCCCGTGCCCAGCCCGGCGCGCAGGGCATCGGAGCCGCTGGATGTCGCCACACTCCCCAGCGCCGAGGTGCTGTAGTTGGTCGACGAGGTGGCCAGACCCTGGCCGATCCCGCTGGCCACGCCGGCTAGCAATGCATTGGCGAGCATTTGCCCCTGCTTGGTGATCAGCCTGCCTCGCAGCCCAACCTTGCCGTCTTCCCCGTAGATCGACCCCTGAATGCGCACCTCCAGCGTCGCGCCGTCGGCGCGCACACAGGACAAGGATTCGGTGCGCAGGTAGGCCCGCTCGGAACTGATGTCGCCGTAGCCGGCGGCAACGACGAAGCACTCGCGGTATTCGCCGCGCATCCGGTTGGGCAGCACCGAGATGTCCGACAGCCGGATCAGGACCGGATGCGGGTTGCTCTGGGCCTGGCCGCCGGTCGGCGCGTCCAATCCCCCGAGCAACGTGCCGCGGGTGAAGCTGACCGGCAGGAAAGTCGAGATGGTGCGCGCTTCCGCGGGTTTCGCGCCGCCGGTATGCACCGCTTTGGGGCTGCCGGCAGGTTGGGCGTTCGATGCGGCTTCGCGCGGCGCGACCCGGATGCGCAGGATACGCGGCGCCGGTGGCGGCATGGCAGGAGCGGCCAGAGCGGACGGCGCTTGCGACGCTGGCGGC
>WRJY01000290.1 GCA_009778355.1 Desulfovibrionaceae bacterium
GCGGGCAGTAGCCCGCTGCGTTCTCGCGCCTTGCCTGGCACGCCGATCACGGCACTGGCGGATGCATCCAACTGCCGTTTTTAGGTTGAGCGGGATCGGCTACGCGGCCAGAAAGCGGTAGAAGTTACGCAACATGCCAGCGGTAGCGCCCCAGATGAAGCGTTCCACCTCACCGCCGCCGGGCGCGGGCGGCGATTCGCCCGCTGCGACTTCAGCCCGGGCCGGTTCGACGTAAGGCATCGAAAACCATTCGCGCACCTGGCCGCCGGCCTCGAAACGGTGGCGGCGGTGATGCGCCGGGTTCATCAGAAAGGCCAGCGGCACCTCGAAGGCATGGGCCACTTCGGCCGGATTGGGACGCAGCACGAAGCCGGGCCGCACCAGCGCCACCACCGGCGTGACGATGAACTGGCTGCCGGTGACGTACACCGGCAGTTGGCCGATCACCTCGACGAAGCTGCGCGGCAGCGCCACCTCCTCCTCGCTCTCGCGCAACGCGGCGGCGGCGGCGTCGGTGTCGTGCGCATCGACCTTGCCGCCCGGAAACGCCACCTGCCCGGAGTGGGTGGACAGGTGCAGCGTGCGCTCGGTCAGCAGCACGGTCAGGCCGCCGGGCCGCTGTATCAGCGGCACCAGCACGGCCGCAGCAGCGGGAGCGCGGTCGGCAAAGCGCGGTTCGCCCCGCAATTCAGGCTGCCACGCGGGCGGCGCGGCAAAGCGCTGGCGCAGCGCGGCGGGCGTCAGGCGCTCGGCGGGGACGGCGGGCAGGTGCGCGTCCACCCCCGCCACCGAAACGTGGCGTGGGTCGAAGCCGGGCAACACGGACAACGGACTGAGGGCCATGAAAATTGGTTGGGGCGAATCGTTGACACTTTTGAGGCGCAATTCATGCGCTCGTCAATTCACCGCCGCAGGCCTCCACCCTCCAAAGGCCATGTTGCGCCATCCCCGGAGGCCATGTTGCGCCGACCCAAAGGGGAAGGCGCTTCTTGCTCCTTCCCCCTCTGGGGGAAGGCTGGGATGGGGGCCTGCGACGCAAGAATGTACGCAATCGAATCAAAACGCTCTCAGTGGATAAAGAAAAACCGCCTGAAGCGGGCTGCGCTTGCAGGCGGTTGCGTTGCTTGAGCGGCGGCGCGCGCCGGTTACTCGGCGGCGCTCGCCTGCCTGGCCGCGCGGCTGGGCAGCTTTTCCTTGATGCGGGCGGACTTGCCGGAACGCTCGCGCAGGTAGTACAGCTTGGCGCGGCGCACGTCGCCGCGGCGCTTGACTTCGATGCCGGCGATCAACGGGCTGTAGGTTTGGAAAGTGCGCTCCACGCCTTCGCCGCTGGAAATCTTGCGCACCGTGAAGCCGCTGTTCAGTCCCCGGTTGCGCTTGGCGATGACCACGCCTTCGTAGGCCTGCACGCGCTTGCGGGTGCCTTCGACGACGTTGACGCTGACGATCACGGTGTCGCCCGGGGCGAACTCGGGAATCTTCTTGCCCAGGCGGGCGATTTCCTCTTGTTCGAGGGTCTGGATGAGGTTCATGAGGGTTCCTGTCTCGATCATGCACGCGCTACGCTGGGGGCGGCCATGCCCTTGCAGGCAAAAGAAGGCCGCGGCCGGCAGAGGATCGAAAAGCTTTTGATTATAACCCGGATAGACCACGCAGATACGCCTCGTCTTCAAAGGCAAGCCGCCCGGCGGCGCGGGCGGCGGTAATCAGGTCGGGCCGGTGGCGCGCGGTCAGGCGCAGGCGCTGCTCGCGCCGCCAGCGCTCGATCTGCGCGTGGTGGCCCGACAGCAGTTCGGCGGGCGCGCGCTGGCCGGCCCATTCTTCGGGCCGGGTGTAGTGCGGGCAGTCCAGCAGGCCGTCAAGGGCGCGGTTGAAGCTGTCGGCCTGATGGCTGCCCGCGTCGCCCAGCACGCCCGGTTGCAGCCGCGCCACCGCGTCCAGCAGCGCCAGCGCGGCAATTTCGCCGCCCGACAGCACAAAGTCGCCCAGGCTGATTTGCATGTCCACGTGGGCGTCGATGAAGCGCTGGTCAATCCCCTCGTAGCGCCCGCAGACCAGAATGGCGCCGCGGCTGGCGGCCCAGCCCTCGACCGCCGCATGGCGCAGCGCCTGGCCAACCGGCGAGAACAGTACCACCGGCGCCTGACCGTCAGGCGCGTCGGCGCGCGCGGCGCGCACCGCCGCCAGACAGCGCGCCAGCGGCTCGGCCATCATTACCATGCCGGGGCCGCCGCCAAAGGGCCGGTCATCGACCCGGCGGTAGTTGCCTTCGGCGTAATCGCGCGGGTTCCACAGCTTCAGGTCGATCTGGCCGCCAGCATAGGCGCGGCGGGTGATGCCCGCTTCCAGAAAAGGAGCAAACAGTTCGGGAAAGAGCGTGATGACGTCAAAGCGCATGGCGTGCCAACAGGCATTCGTTCAGGACAAGAACCGTTCCAGCCAAGAGCTTGTCCACAAGCCCGAGTGTAGGCCGGGCGGCAAGCGCACCCGTGACCCTTGAGGCTGCGCCGCTTGCGCCCTCGATCCGGTGCAGGCCGGGTATTGTGTCTTCAGTACCAGACGGGGCTTTTCATGCAGCGCGGCCCAAGCCTGCTGCACGATCACGGTGCTGCGCTCGTTGTGCCGAATGCAGATCTGCCCTTCCGCCGAACCGCCTTGAAAAGCAAGATCAGATCACAGCTTGACCCCCGCCCGATCCGCAGACGGGGCAATCGGGTTGGCGGTGCAGGCGCACCTGGGTGAATTCGGCGTGGCGGGCGTTGACCATCAGCAGTTGGCCGGTCAGGCTGGCGCCGATGCCGGACAGGAGCTTAAGCGCCTCGGCGGCTTGCAGCGCGCCGACGATGCCGACCAGCGGCGCGAACACGCCCATGGTGGCGCAGCGCGCCTCTTGCACCGCCGTGGAGGGCGGAAACACGCAGGCGTAGCAGGGCGAGTGGGGTTGGCGCGGGTCGTACACCGTGACTTGTCCGTCGAAGCCGATGGCCGCGCCGGAGACCAGCGGTTTGCGCTGGCGGACGCTGGCGCGGTTCAGGGCCTGGCGGGTGGCGAAGTTGTCGGTGCAGTCCAGCGCGATGTCGGCGTCGGCCAGCAATTGATGAAGCAGGGCGTCGTCGGCGCGGCGCGTGACGGCGCTGACCTGCACGCCGGAGTTGATGGCGGTGATGGCCTGGCGCGCTGATTCGACCTTGGGCTGGCCGATACGCGCCTCGGTATGCATGATCTGGCGCTGCAGGTTGGTGAGATCGACGGTGTCGTCATCGACCAGCGTGATGCGGCCCACGCCGGCGCTGGCCAGGTACAGGGCCACGGGCGAGGCCAGGCCGCCGGCGCCGACGATGAGCGCGTGGGCCGCCAGCAGCCGCTGCTGCCCTTCGACGCCCAGGTCGTCGAGCAGCAGGTGGCGCGAATAGCGCAGCAGTTGCTGGTCGTCCATGGGGTTGAGTCAGGGGGGTGGGCGTCTTTCCCTTTTTGGGGAAGGCCGGGATGGGGGCAGGCGTTCAATGGGGGCGCTGCTGGCCCCCATCCCAACCTTCCCCCAAAGGGGGAAGGAGTAGAGAGAACCCTCCCGGAGTGGGAAGGGGTAGAGAGAACTCTCCCAGAGGGGGAAGGGGCGGGGAGAGCTTCCCCAGAGGGGGGAAGGGGTCATGCGGCGCGGTTATTCGGGCTTGGGCGCGTCCTTGCGCTCGACCAGGGTTTTGCTGACCTTGACCGGCTGGCCCTTGAGTCTGGCGATGGCCTGTTGCAGCGGGAAGTCCTTGGCGCTGCCGTACTCGGGCGGGCGGCGCTTGGATTCGGGCTTGCGGGATTCTTCTTCCAGGCGCTTGAGGGCGGCCTCGCGCTCTTTTTCGATGGCGGGGTCTTTCTTTTCCTCGTTGGCGCCGCTGAGGTGTTTTTCGAGGTCGGCCTCGCGCATACGCAGCACGGCGTAGGGGCTGCCTTCGGCGGTGTCGTCCACCATGACGTCGGGCACGATGCCCTTGGCCTGAATGGTTTTGCCGCTGGGCGTGTAGTACAGGGCGGTGGTGATTTTCAGCGCCGTGTCGGGGCCGAGCGGGCGCACGGTTTGCACCGAGCCCTTGCCGAAGGTCTGGCTGCCCATGATGGTGGCGCGCTGGTGGTCTTGCAGCGCGCCGGCGACGATCTCGCTGGCCGAGGCCGAGCCTTCGTTGACCAGCACCACCATCGGCACGGTCTTGATGGCGGCGGGCAGGCGCTTGAGCGGGTCGCTGCCGCGGCGGCGCATGTAGTCTTCGGGGCGGGCTTTATAGACGGCCTTGGATTCCTCGATTTGGCCGTTGGTGGACACCACGGTCACGCCTTCGGGCAGGAAGGCGGCGGACACGGCGACGGCGGCGTCGAGCAGGCCACCGGGGTCGTTGCGCAAATCCAGCACCAGGCCCTTCAGGTTGGGTTCGCGCTTGTACAGCTCGTCGATCTTGGCGACGAAGTCGTCCACCGTGCGTTCCTGGAACTGCGACACGCGCAGCCAAGCGTAGCCGGGTTCGGTGATTTTGGACTTGACCGACTGGGTGCGGATTTCCTCGCGCGTGATGGTGACCTGGAAGGTGCGGTCCTCGTCCTTGCGCAAAATGGTCAGCACCACCTTGGTGCCGGGCTCGCCGCGCATACGCTTGACGGCTTCGTTGATCGACAGGCCCTTGATGGCGGTTTCATCCACGCGGGTGATGAGGTCGCCGGATTTCAGGCCAGCGCGGTCGGCGGGCGAACCTTCGATGGGCGAGACCACCTTGACCAGGCCGTCTTCCTGGGTGATTTCGATGCCGACGCCGACGAAGCGGCCCGTGGTGCCTTCGCGAAATTCCTTGTACGATTTTTTGTCGAAGTACTGCGAGTGCGGGTCCAGGCTGGACACCATGCCGGAGATGGCGTCGGTGATGAGTTTTTTCTCGTCCACCGGCTCCACGTAGTCCGACTTGATCATGCTGAACACGGCGGCCAGTTGCTGCAATTCTTCCAGCGGCAGCGGCGCCACGCCGCCGCGCGCCACGGTTTGCAGCGAGACCGTGGTCAACGCGCCGGCCAGCGCGCCCGCGGCGATCCAGCCGGCGATCTTGGTTTTCTGACTCATGGTGATGGGGGTTCCTTCGAGCAGGCGTGTGGCTTCAATCTTACAGGGACCGCTTGTTGCAGGTGGTTACGGCGGGGCTTGGCCGTCAGGCCTTGCCCTGGCTGGCTACCGCGGCAGCGGCCCTGGCGGCGGCTTCGGCGTCGCCAAGGTAGTAGTGGCGCAAGGGCTTGAGCGCGGCATCCAGCTCATAGACCAGCGGAATGCCGTTGGGGATGTTCAGGCCGACGATGTCGCTGTCGGAGATGCCGTCCAGGTACTTGACCAGCGCGCGGATCGAGTTGCCGTGCGCGGCTACCAGCAGCCGCTTGCCGGCGCGCATTGCCGGGGCCATGGATTCGTTCCAGAACGGCAGCACGCGCGCCACCGTGTCCTTCAGGCATTCGGTGAGCGGCATTTCGCCGGGTTCGAGCCGGGCATAGCGCGGGTCGCCCTGTTCGCTGCGCGGGTCGGTGGACGCCAGCGCGGGCGGGGGCGTGTCGTAACTGCGGCGCCAGACCAGCACCTGCTCGTCGCCGTACTGCCTGGCCATGTCGGCCTTGTTCAGACCTTGCAGAGCGCCGTAGTGGCGCTCGTTCAGGCGCCAGCTTTTGACGGTGGGCAGCCATTGGCGGTCCATTTCGTCCAGGCAGTGCCACAGGGTGTGGATGGCGCGCTTGAGCACACTGGTGCAGGCAATGTCGAATTCGTAGCCCTCGGCCTTGAGCAGCCGGCCCGACTGCCTGGCTTGCTCGACGCCGGTGGGCGTCAGGTCCACGTCGGTCCAGCCGGTGAAGCGGTTTTCGAGGTTCCAGGTGGATTCACCGTGGCGGATGAGGACGAGCTTGTGCATGGAGCAGGCCGATGAGAGCAATGCCTGCCGCCGAAAGAGGCCACAAGCAGGACGAAACTATCTATTTTAGAATGCCTGCCGTTTGCCGTGCACGGCTGATTGATTGAGCAAGGAACGAAAACGTGAATTTTTTAATGGCGAACTGGGTGCTGATCCTGCTGGCGCTGCTTTCCGGTGCGATGCTGCTGATACCCATGATCCGGGGCGGCGGCGCCGGCGTGACGCCGGGCCAGGCGGTGCAACTCATCAACCGCGAGAAGGCGGTGGTGGTGGACGTGTGCGAGCCGGCCGAATACCAGGCCGGCCACGTGGGCGGGGCGCGGAACATTCCGCTCGGCCAGTTGAAGGAAAAACTGCCCGTAGCGGTCAAGAACAAGGCCACGCCGCTGGTGCTGGTGTGCGCATCGGGCATACGCTCGAACCGCGCGGCGGCTATCGCGCGCAAACTGGGCTACGAAAAGGCGCAGTCGCTGACCGGCGGCCTGAAAAGCTGGCGCGATGCCAACCTGCCCATCGAGCGCGCCTGAGCGCCGCAGCGCCGCGAAAGCACTACGCAAATACCACGAAAGCACTGCCGCCATGCAAACCGTCAAGATGTACACCACCGGCGTCTGCCCCTACTGCATCCGCGCCAAGCAATTGCTGCACGCCAAGGGCGCAGAGCAGATCGAGGAAGTGCGCGTAGACCTGGACTCCGCGCAGCTTCAGCACATGATGCAGATCACCGGCCGCCGCACCGTGCCGCAGATCTTCATCGGCGACACCCACGTCGGCGGCCATGACGATCTGGTAGCGTTGGACCGGCGCGGCGGGCTGGATCCATTGCTGCAAGGGAAATGAACCGTTCCAGGCGCCTGGGGCGCTGCTGACATAATCCCCGGTTCGCGGCGCGTCGCGGCAAGCGAACGCCGGTTTTTCCCCCAACTCTCCTTCAAGTGAGATTTTCACATGGCTGACCAGGCTCCCGCTACCGCATCCGCTCCCGCTCCCGTGTTCAACATCCAGCGCGTCTATCTGAAAGAAGCCTCGCTGGAACAACCCAATTCGCCCGCCATCCTGCTGGAGCAGGCGCAGCCCTCGGTCGAGATCAGCCTGGGCGTCAACGCCCAGAACGTGGCCGACGGCATCCACGAAATCACCGTCAGCGCCACCGTGCAGACCAAGATCCAGGACAAGACCGTGTTCCTGGCCGAGTGCAAGCAGGCCGGCATCTTCGAGATACGCAACGTGCCCGACGAGCAAATGGGCCCAGTCATCGGCATCGCCTGTCCGCAAATCGTCTATCCCTACCTGCGCGGCAACGTCGCCGACCTGATTCAGCGCGCGGGCTTCCCGCCGGTGCACCTGGCCGAAATCAACTTTCAGCAAATGTACGAGCAGCAACGCCTGGCCGCCGAACAAAACCAGGCTGCCGCTGCCACCAAGCAGTAAAGAGGGGAACGGCGCAACCTCTGCGCGTGAATCAAGAACGTTCCAGCCTCCAACCATGCGCCGAGTGCCATGAAAATCACCGTCATCGGCGCGGGCGCATGGGGCACGGCGGTGGCCGTCAGCGCGGCGCGCAACCCGGCTGGTCATCGAGTAACGCTGTGGGCGCGCGATGGCGTTCAGGCCCAGGCGATGGAGCAGACGCGCCAGAACGCGCGCTACCTGCCCGGCATTGCGCTGCCGCCCTCACTGCTGGTGCGCGGCGGCGATGAGGCCGGCCTGCGCCAGATCGCGCTGGAATCCGAACTGATCGTCGTCGCCACCCCGGTGGCCGGCCTGCGCGGGACGCTGGCGCTACTACAAGGACAAGGCGCGCGCGCGCCGGTCGGCTGGCTGTGCAAGGGCTTCGAGCCGGCGCAAAACCCCGGCGCGGCGCGGCCTTTCGGCCTGATGCCGCACGAAGTGGCGCGGCAAGCCGCTCCCTCACTGTACGCGGGCGCGCTCAGCGGCCCCAGCTTCGCGCAGGAAGTGGCGCGCGGCCAGCCTTCCGCGCTGGTGGCCGCCAGCGGCCAGTTGCAGGTGCGGCAGGCGCTGGTCGAAGCCTTTCACAGTCCCACGCTGCGCGTGTACGCCAACGACGACCTCACGGGCGTCGAGGTCGGCGGAGCGGTCAAGAACGTGCTGGCCATCGCCACCGGCCTGGCCGACGGCCTGAGCCTGGGGCTGAACGCGCGCGCCGCCCTCATCACCCGCGGCCTGGCCGAAACCGCCCGCCTGGGCGTGGCGCTGGGCGCGCGGCACGAAACCTTCATGGGCCTGTCCGGCCTGGGCGACCTGGTGCTGACGGCCACCGGCGACTTGAGCCGCAACCGCCGCGTCGGCCTGCTGCTGGCCAAAGGCAAGACGCTGAACGAAGCCGTGCAATCGCTCGGCCACGTCGCTGAAGGCGTGCACAGCGCCCGCACCGTGTTGCAGCGCGCCCGTCACCTGGGCGTGGACATGCCCATCGCCGAATGCGTCGTCGCCCTGCTGGACAGCCAGCTCAAACCCGCCGAAGCCGTCGCCGCGCTGATGGAGCGCGGGCCGAAGGGCGAGGTTTTGTAATTGGAAGCCGCAGCTGCTCATCGGCGTCGATGAAACCGGCTTCGAGCAGGCGCGATGCCAGCGCCTCGGGAAAAATCAATGCGCCCGCTCCCAATTCGGCCCCACTCCCACTTCGGCCATCAGGGGCACTTTCAGTTCGGCCACGCTGGCCATCAGGCGGGGGACTTCGGCGCGCACCCAGTCGATTTCGGGCTCGGGCACTTCCAGCACCAGTTCGTCGTGGACCTGCATGATGGTGCGGCTGGCGCGGCCCTGCCCGGCGATGGCGCGTTGCACCGCCAACATGCTCATTTTGATGAGGTCGGCTGCCGTGCCCTGCATGGGGGCGTTGATGGCGGCGCGTTCGGCGCCGGCGCGGCGCGGGCCGTTGGGGCTGTTGATTTCGGGCAGGTACAGGCGGCGGCCAAACACGGTTTCGACCCAGCCCCTGGTTTTGGCGGACTGCCGCGTTTCGTCCATGTAGCGCCGCACGCCGGGGTAGCGGTCGAAGTAACGCTCGATGTAGTTGCGCGCCGCGGTGTTGTCGATGCCCAGACTGCGCGCCAGGCCGAAGCTGCTCATGCCGTAGATGAGGCCGAAGTTGATGACCTTGGCGTAGCGCCGCTGTTCGCTGCTGACCTGCTCAGGGGCCAGGCCGAATACCTCGGCGGCGGTGGCGCGGTGCACGTCCTGCCCCTGCGCGAAGGCGGCCAGCAGCGCCGGGTCGCCTGACAGGTGGGCCATGATGCGCAGCTCGATCTGGCTGTAGTCGCAACTGACGATGACGCAGCCGGGCGGGGCGATGAAGGCTTCGCGGATGCGCCGCCCCTCGGGCGTGCGCACGGGGATGTTTTGCAGGTTGGGGTCGGCGCTGGCCAGGCGGCCAGTGACCGCCACGGCCTGCGCGTAGTGGGTGTGCACGCGGCCCGTGGCCGGGTTGACCATTTGCGGCAGCTTGTCGGTGTAAGTGCCCTTGAGCTTGGACAGGCTCCGGTGTTCCAGAATGCGCGCGGGCAGCGGGTAGTCTTCGGCCAGCTTTTCCAGCACTTCTTCGTCGGTGCTGGGCGCTCCGGTGGCGGTTTTTTTGACCACGGGCAGGCCGAGTTTCTGGAAGAAGATTTCGCCAATCTGCTTGGGCGAACCCAGGTTGAAGGGTTGGCCGGCCAGTTGGTGCGCCTCGTGCTCCAGCGCGATGATGCGCTGGCTCAACTCGCGGCTTTGCTGGCGCAGCAGCTCGGCGTCGATCAGCACGCCGTGACGTTCGATGTGCAGCAGCACGTCGCTGACGGCCAGCTCAAGCTCATAAATCCGTAGCAAGCCAGTGTTTCCCTGCAAGCGCGGCCAGAGGTTGAGATGAACGTCCAGGGTTTGATCTGCGTCCTCGCAGGCATAGTGCGCGGCCTGCTCCAGCGGCACCTGGGCGAAGGCAATCTGGTGCGCGCCCTTGCCGCACAGGTCTTCGTAGCTGACGCCGCCGCGCCCCAGGTGGCGCTCGGCCAAGCTGGCGAGGCCGTGCGGCTTGTGCGCTTCGAGCACGTAGCTTTGCAGCATGGTGTCGTGCGCATAGCCGGCTGCGCGGATGCCGTGGTTGGCCAGCACGTGGCGGTCGTACTTGATGTGCTGGCCGAGCTTTTTCCTGTCCGGGTTTTCCAGCCAGGGTTTCAGGCGCGCCAGCACTTCATCGAGCGGCAGTTGCGCGGGCGCGCCGGGGCCCTGGTGCGCCAGCGGAATGTAGGCCGCCTGGCCTGGCGTGACGGCCAGCGAAATGCCGACGATGCGCGCCTGCATGGGGTCGAGGCTGGTGGTTTCGGTGTCCAGCGCGGTCAGTGCGGCGGCGTCGATGAGCGCCAGCCAGCGCTCGAACGCGGGCCAGTCGAGCACGGTGTCGTAGCGCGGATCGGCGGCTTGCGACGCCGCGGGCGCGCCGGCAAACAGGTCGGGCTCGGCTGGCGCTTGCGGCGCGCTCGCGCCTTGCAACGCCTTGGCCAGTGTCTTGAAGCCGAACCTTTGATAAAAATCAGCCAGCGCCGCCGTGTCGGCATCGCGGGCGGCGATGGCATCGAGCGCGGGCAGGCCATCGACGTGGCCGCTCAGGTCGCAATCGGTGCGGATGCGCAGCAAGTCGCGCCCGGTGGGCAGCCAGTCCAGCGCATCACGCAGGCGCTGGCCCGCCGCGCCCTTGATCTGATCGGCGTGGGCGACGATCTGTTCGAGCGAGCCGTATTCGCCAAGCCACTTGGCCGCCGTCTTGGGGCCGACCTTGTCCACCCCCGGCACGTTGTCGATGGCGTCGCCCACCAGCGTCTGGTAGTCCAGCATCTGCGAGGCGGCGACGCCAAACTCGGCCCGCACCCCGGCCAGGTCGCGCCGCTTGCCGTTCATGGTGTCGATGATGGCCACGCGCTCGCTCACCAGTTGCGCCAAGTCCTTGTCGCCGCTGGAGATCACCACGTCCAGCCCCAACGCCTCGCCGGCGCGGGCCAGCGTGCCGATCACGTCGTCGGCCTCCACGCCGGGCATCAGCAGCACCGGCCAGCCCAGCAGTTTGACGGCTTCGTGAATGGGCGCGATCTGGCTGCGCAAATCGTCCGGCATGGGCGTGCGCTGGGCCTTGTAGCCGGGGTACAGGTCGTGGCGGAAGGTCTTGCCCGGCGCGTCGAACACGCAGGCGGCGTAGTGCGCCCGCGGGTAGTCCTTGCGCAGCGCCGTCAGCATGTTGATGATGCCGCGAATGGCGCCAGTGGGCTGGCTCGCCGGGTTGCCGGGGTCGGCGCGCAAATCGGGCATGGCGTGAAAGGCGCGGTACAGGTAGCTGGAGCCATCCACCAGCAAAAGCATGGGGCGCTGGGCGGCGGCTGCGCCGGAAGCGGTGTCAGTCATGGCGGCATTGTGCATGGCAATTAAAATCTCCTTATGCGTGCTCACCTTCGATTCAGCGCCGGCCTGGCCGCCCTTGGCCTGGCGGTCAGCGCAAACGCCTGGGCTCAGGCACAGGCGCGGGCGCCAGCCCAGTCCTGCGCGGCCTCAACGCCGCCGTCGGCGTGCGGCAGGCCCGCCGCCGCGCGCGCCAGACCCGCC
>WRJY01000291.1 GCA_009778355.1 Desulfovibrionaceae bacterium
GGCGTTGCTCGTCCTTGCAGGCATGAGCCTGCCGCGTCCTCGCGCCTTGCCTGGCACGCCGATCACGGCGCTGGCGGGCGCATCCAACTGCCGTTTTTAGGATAATGGCTTCGGCTATTTCAGCCGTTTCGCCGTGCGCGAAAACAGCAACACCGGCATTCACGCCGGTGTTGCGTAAGGCAGCGCCCTTCCCAAGCGTTGCCGCGGTCGATGGATGCCTGTCAGAACGTGTAGCGGTAAGTCACGAAGAATACGTGGTTCTTGTAACTCGACGACTGCATGTTGGCCGGTATCATGGTGGAGGGCGTGTAGCCGTACATGTAGCCGTTGTTCAGGTAGTCGTTGGATATCAGCCGCTGGAACGCATAGCCCACGTTGATGCGCGAGGTTTTGCTGAATTGGTAGCTGCCGGTCACGCGGAACTGGATGGTCTGGTTCTTGATGGGAGGCACTGGGCCGGAGTTGCCTACCGCCTCTGCCGTTGTAATCAGACCGGTGTTGTACCTGGACTTGCCGTAGTCATAGCTCAAATCCTCGGTCAGTTGGAACTTGCCATGCAAGAATTTCTGCTTGGCGTTCACGCCAAACGAAAAATCGTCATCATGCAACTCGTTGTTCCATAGAAGGAGCGGGTCTGGCGTGGTCGCGCTGCGGTTGGAGGCCGACAGCAGGTAACGCGAACGCCTTTGCCAGCCGATGTAGCTGCCGATCGATGCGTCGCTGGACATCTGGTAGGTGGCATCCAGGTTGATGTTGCCCGCATGGCCGTTTTGCACGCCCATGGCGGAATCGTAATAGTTGTCGTAGGTATAGGTGCCGGTCAGGCCAACGTCGAATTGGTTGGTAATTTGCCAGCCGGTGCGCAGTTTCAGCGTGTGTTCGCGCCGAGGCGCCTGAAAGAAGGCCAGCCAGCCGTAGTTCTCGAAGCCCTGGTTGAAAGCCTGCATCGGGTTGTAGAACGATGCATTGACGGTGGCATCCCGGTCGGCATAGGTGTAGTCCGCCTTCAGGTTCACCGCGTCAGACAGGGCCAGCCGGTAGGCGGCGTTCAGGCTGTTGTCGGTGCTGCGGGGCACCTGCACGCACGAGGCGTTGACGTAATAACCCGCGTCGGCGGCTGGCGGCACGCCCTGGGCATTGTTGGCGGCATCGTTGTGGCACCAGCGTTGCATATGGTCGTACCCGTAGCCGAAGTGCAGCTTCTGGTTCTTGTTGATGCGGTAATCCAGAGCAGCATCGAACACCGTGCGCCGGTAGCTCTCCGGCGTGTTGACGGGCCGGTTGCCCGTTCCGCCGCCCAGATGGGTGAACTCGTACTGGTTGACGGCGGTCACGTTGTTGCGCTGGTCGAACCGGAACCCGGTGTTCAGGTTGAGCGCGGGCGAGAACTGATGCGTCAGCCGCGCGTCGGCATGGGTGTTGATGACCCGGCCATGGAGCGACGATACCGGCAGCCCCGTCACGGTACCGGGCGTGTAGGTGCCGTCGTAGCTGCTGTTTTGCGTGTTCAACCCCAGCGACAGGCCGCCCGTGAGCCGGGTGGCCTTGCTGAAGAAGTAGCCGCCGGTCAAATTGAGCTGGTTGAGCATGTTGCTGGGCGGCGTGCTCATGGTATTGAGCGGCAGGCCCAGCGGCGACAGATCGCCGGTTGCCGGCGCGCCGGTGACAAAGGGGTTTTCAAACGACAGGCCCCGGTAGTCGTCGTGGTACAGCGAGCCGAAATATTCCAGGGTGGCATAGGCTTTGTCGCCGACCCAGTTCAGTTGCAGCGTGATCAGTTCCGTGCGGTCCTTGGTGGGGTTGATCTTCAGGCCGGAGCCCTGCCCGGCAAAGCTGAATCCGCCCAAATCAGTCATGTTGGTCGTGTCAGTGCCGCCGCCGATCAGCTTGGCTCCCGAGCGGTCGATGTGCTTGTAATTGAACTTCACATTCCACTCGTTGGTGAGGGCATAACTGGCGTTCAGGGCGGAGTTCTGGCGCTCGTTGTAAACGTCGAGGTTCTGGAACGCCGCCAGTTGCGCGGCGGTGAGCGCGCGGCTGCCGCCGTTCACGCCGGTGTTGATGACGCCGAAATTCGACGGCAGCGTGAGCATGTTGCCGCCGCCGCCCTGGTAGGGCGTCTGAAAGCCGGTGGTGGTGTAGTGGCGCAACTGGTCGTAGTTGAACCCGACCGACCACTGGCCCTGTTGACCGATGTTGGCCCCGAAGTCGCGCGAGGTGGTGGCGAGGTTGTTGCCGAACACCTGCCAGCGCGTGCTGCCGGCTTTTTGGCAGTAGCCGTCGCCGCCGCTCAGACTGAATTTGCCGACGCCATAGCCGCCGGATCGACTCAGGCCGTTGTACTCGCCAAATTTGGGCTCTCCCCTGGACGAGACCATGCCGCCCAGTTCAACGAAGTTTTCCGGGCAGGTCAGGGATTGGGGGTCACCTTCCTTGTTGATAGCGATGATCTCGGCAGCCAGTTGCTTGGCGGCCTGCTCCTTGGCCGCCATGTCATCCTGCGCCGCGGGCGCGGCGGCCTGTTGAGCGGCAGCCAGTCCGGGAGCGGCGCCCAGCACGGCCAGCACGGCCAGTTCCACTGCGTAAGCCACAGCGTCCTTGGGGAAATCACGATTGCGCGGTTTCATGGTTCATTACCTCCTCTGGGTTAACGGTGCAGGAATGCGCCGGCGGGGGAATTGGAGCCGTGAACCATTACGTGGCAGTTCAGGCAGGCCCGGCCGGTGACCATGACGCTCGGGTTGCCGCCGGCTGCCACGCCACCGCTTTGAATGCCGCCAGCCGAGGAGCCGGTGGCGGTCACGCTGTTGTGCGGGCCGTTGTGGCAGCTCTCGCACAGGAACGGCGGACGGTCCTTGAGCAGCGGCGTGATGTTGGAGCCGTGCGGGTTGTGGCAATTGGTGCAATCCTCGGTCGCGGCCTGGTGCTCCCACAGGAACGGCCCGCGCTTGTCGGCATGGCAGGTGAAGCAGGTTTCGGTGACGGTGTTTTTCACCAACAGCTTCGGCCCGGGCGAACCGTGCGGGTTGTGGCAGTCGGAGCAAATCACCTTGCCGTTTTCCAGCGGCATGTGCGATATCTTGTTGAACTCGGCGCGCTTTTCCTTGTGGCAGGTGAAGCAGACGCTGGGCTGCTCAAGCCTGTCGCGCACCGAATCGACGGGGTTGTGGTTGAGGTGGCAGTTGGTGCACGCCACGTCGTTGCTCTCGTGCTGGCTGCCGGGCCAGCGCATGCGCAGGCTGCCTTTGTGGCAACTCAGGCAGACTTCGGACTGCACCTGTGGACTCGCAGGCTCGTATTGTGCGGTGCTGGTGCGGGTGCGGCCAAACACCCGGTCGGGCGGCGGGCGCACGCCATCGGGAGTCTGCGCGCCGTCCAGGTGCTTCTTGCTTTCACCGTGGCAGGTCTGGCAAACAGGCGTTCTGGGGTCGCCCAGCGAACCGTGGGGGTGCTGGAAGAACGCCAGAATCGGCTTTTTTTCCGTTTCATCGTGGCATGTGGTGCAGACGGTCATCTGCTTCATTTTTTCCTGCGCCGTGGCCGGAGGGGTGACCACCGTCGTGTCCTCCTCCTGGGCTTGGGCGGCGGGCACAAGACCCAGCAAGGCCAGCAGCACGCCGCACACTGCAACTGACCACCATGTTTTCTGCTTCATACTCAATACTCCTGCTGTTCAAGCAATAATCAAATCCGGTGCTACAGACTAAGAATGAAATTGATCAGATTCTTGATCTGAGCAGGATCATTGGGCGGATTGGTATGGATGAGTCGATGGTATTCCGCGTGCCCATCGGGAAACTCGGCTTTTTCACCCGACACGAGGTGATAAATGACGCGTTCCTGCACCACGGGCTGAACTATCTCGGGCAAGGGGCGGAAGCGCGCGGCCACCGAACTCCAAGACGGACCGGGTTTACCCTCTTTTTGAATCGAATGGCACCTGAAGCAGCCGTTGTTTCTGGCCAGTTCCCGGGCGGCAACGGGGTTGAAGGGCGGGCTTTCCATGCGCGCAATCTCCCGCGTCAAGGCCATGGCGGCCGGATCTTCTTCGTTGGTGGGGCCGCCCGCGTGTTCCTGCGCCAGCGCCGATCCGGCTGAAAACAACGCTCCCGCAGCGAGGGCAATGGCTGCCAATGAAATGGGGCGAACAACCTTCATGATCTGGTCTCCTGCATGTCTGACAACGGTTCATTCGATGAATGCGAATGAAAAATCATTTTTCGATATGGATGGCAAAGGCAAATTCAATACCATCGCCATTTTCAATAAAGCGCAGGAACGCACCTGCCTGACCGGCATTGACGGCACTCTGGCTGCGGCGCGTTGCGCCAGCGCAATTTCCGCGCTGGCGCAACCTGCTCCCCCTCCTGTCAGGCGAACATCCCAAGAAATGGAAACGTTCTAAACCCTGACGAAAAAAAGGCGCCGGTTATCAGGATCACAAGGTTGCACCAAACCCGAACCATGTTCTGGTTTTGAAGGGCGCATCCGCGTGCATCCTGCGGTGGCGGGTCACGTTATTTGACCTTGACGTAGCTCATGCACCAGCCCTTGGCATTGACAGACTTGCCAGGAAAGATCATGCAGGGGCCACGGGGATTCGTGGTGCCCCTGGCTTGGTAGAAATCACAGTTCAGGCACTCGGAACCGGCCACGTGTTTGGCGTTCGTGGAAGAGGCGGAGTCTTCGGTGTAGGCAAGCGCGGCGGGGGCCGAATCCTTGGGATTGATGGCCGGCAAATCGGCTGCCTGGGCCGCGCGCGGCAGCACACTGGCCAGCGCAGCGACGCCGACGGCGCCGCTGGCGCTGATGACGAACCGGCGACGGCTCGGGTTGATGCTGGAATGGGTCTTGTCGGTCATGGTCATGGTTGCTGCTTCTTTAGGTGGGATGGACGATGAAACCAGTTGGCAACGATCAGCGTTGCCAAACGGTTACACCCAAAAAACTAACTCTTGTTGCGTACTCACTTTGACGCATCAAATATGTTAGCCATCAAGCACATATCGCTGCAAAGTTCCGGGAATCATGCAGAGTCACGGCACTCCGATGGCCTTCACTTCCAAGCGACGATCTCATCATTCCACGCCGAGAATCGCTTGTCTCCTAGGGCTTTCCCTGACATTTCGAGCCAAGCACAAAATCGGAAATGGCAATGCCGCAAGGCACGATTAACCATTACTTGAGCATGGATTTGACCTGGCTGGGCACGAACAAATAACGCCAGTTCATTCTGAGGTCGTAGCTCGCAGGATGTACCTCAAAGAACCTATTTTTGCGCGGCTTCCTGTTGGGCTTGAAAGCGGCGATTCCGTTGCTCACGCGGACCGCGCAATGTCATGGCGTGGCAGCGCCCGCCTGTTCCAGGCGCTGCGGCGCAAGGCTGTATGGGGTGGCGCCTGATCGTTTTGGACGTTGCTATCGAGCAACAATATCCGATGGCTTGACGCTATCACTTGACGGCAGCGTGCGGTTCAAGCCGTTTTGCAGCGGACGCCCCGCCACATCGAGGCTGCCGCAAAAGACTTTTGTTTTCCTCCCCCCCAGCCCCTCCCCCACGAGGGGGAAGGGGAACAAGACAGCTCACAACGGCAAGCGCGACATATAGTCAACCACCGCCTTCAGGTCGGCATCGCTGTACGGCTTGACGGCCTTCATCATGTCCGGGTTGGCGTTGCCGCGCCCGCCGTCGCGGATCAAGCGCCCTTCACGCAGCAGGTACTTGTAATGCTGCCCCGAAACACGCGGATAGAACTTGGCCTCGTCGCCCTCGCCCTTCGCGCCGTGGCACGACACACAGTCGCGCTTGTACAGCGTTTCGCCTTGCGCCAGATTGTCGCCCTCGCCCTTGCCGTTGTCGGGCGTGACGGGCAGGCTTTGCAGATACATGGCGATGTCGGCAATCTCCTGCGGCGTGATTACGTGCGTGTCGATGAACGAGCGCATCTTCTTGTTCTGCCGCCGGTTGCTGCGCACGTCGGTCATCTGCTTGATCAGCACGCTCGCGTGTTGACCGGCCAGACGCGGATAGCTGCCGTCTTCGCGGCCCACGGCGTTGTGCCGGTGGCAACCCTGGCAAATCTCGAAGGCGATCTCGCCGCGCAGCGCGTCGCCTTGCGTTTTCAGGACTTGCAGCTTCTCGGCGTACATCTGGTTCCAGACGTAGTCCTTGTCGCGGTCGTCCGCCGGCGCGGCGCCGGCGGCGAGGGTGATCAGGCTCAGGCCGGCAGCGGCGATGAGCGTTTGCAGAGAGCGTTTCATGAGTTGCGGTTGCATGATGAAAAAGGTTCCCCTGAAAGTCATTGCAGACCGGCCAGGTATTCCGCCACGGCCTTGATTTCCTGTTCGGTCATGCGCTCGGCGACGACGCGCATCAGCTTGCCCTTGTCGTTGGCGCGTTCGCCGGTCTTGAAGTTGTTCAACTGCAGTATGGTGTACTCTTGATGCTGCCCGGCCAGGCGCGGATAGCGCAAGGTTCCGCCGCCGCCGCCCCTGGCGTTTTCCTGATGGCAGCCCAGGCAGGCTGGCACGCCGCTGTCGGTGTTGCCGTCGTCGTACAGCTTCTTGCCGGCCTCGACCAGACCCGGCTCGGCGATGGCGCCGGCGGCGGGTTTCTGCGCCGCGTACCAGACCGCCAGAGGCTTCGCATCGTCCTTGCTGATGTTTTGCAGGATCGGGGCCATCACGTCGTTCTTGCGCTTGTTGTCGAAGAACTCGCGCAGTTGTTTTTCGAGGTAGGCGGCATCTTGTCCGGCCAATTTCGGGAACATGGGCACAACGCTGTTGCCGCCCTCGCCGTGGCAGGCGGCGCAGACGGTGGTGGCGATCTCCTGCGCTTCGGCGCTCCACGCCACCGGGGCGGCGGCGAACAGGCCCAGACCGATGGCCAGCAGGCCATGACGGAGGAGGGAGTTTTGAGTCTTCACGCGGTGGTTCCTTGGTTTCGATGGTTCTGGGGCGCGGTCACATGCGGATGTTGAGCAGCACGCCAAAGAAGTTGGCGTGGTACTTCTGCGGGCCGCCGTCCTGCACGGTGACGGCGGACGTTCCCACAGGAACGGCGGCGCTGTTGCTCAGGCCGCTGTAGTGCCAGTCGTCGATCTTGCCTTGCTCGTAGCGGTAGACGAAGCGCAGCGAGGCGCTCTTGCTGACCCGCTTGATGAGGTTGAACTCCAGGGTCTGCTGCTGGGTCTTGAGGGTGTCCCAGCCATTGCCGGCCAATGCGGCCTGCTGCGCGCCGGCGCCGGTATTGGCGAACACGCCGTTGTAGCCGATCTTGGTCCTGCCCAGCGCGAAGTTGTAGCTGACGTCCAGGATCATGCCGGCGAACTCCTGCCGCAGACCCAGGCCCACCGTGTTGTTGTTGTCCTTGCTGTTTTGCGACCATTTGTTGGTGGCGTTGTAGACCATGTTGCTGGTCGGGTCGGCGCACAAATCCTCGGCGGCAGAGAGGGAACCGGCGGTGGCGATATTGCAGGCGGTGACGCCATTCGGTTGAGCGCCGCTTGCCACGCCGTTTTGATTGAACCGGCCCTGCTGCCAGCCATAGAAGGCCGACAGGCTGGTTCTGGAACTGGGCTGCCAGGTCACGTCGACGTTCAGCGAATTGAGCCGCTGATGGTCGCGCCCATAGTCCGATGTCGGGTACTTGATGTCCTTGTACTGGCCGCTGAAGGCCACGTCGATGTCCTGACGCGGCGCGAAGTTGTAGCGCAGGTTCAGGATGTTCTGGTCGCGGTCGGCCAGGTCGTACTTGCGCAGCAGGCTGTTCATGTGAACGAGCCAACTGGCCAGATTCAAATTGTTCGGATCCGCGCTGGCCGCCAGCGCATCGCCCACCGGCCAGATGTAGCCGCTGTAGAACGGCTCGTAGGGATCGGTGTTGTACGTGCTGCCGCGCCGGCGGTCATGCTCGGCCGACATGCGCAGGGTGCCGGTGCCGATGGCGCGGTTGACGTAGCCGAACTTCAACTTGTCTTCCCAGGTCTTGTCGCGCTCGCGGTTTCGGCGGTTGAATTCCTCGCGTTCGTAGCTGCCGTTCAGGCTGGCCTTGCCGCTCAGGCGGTAGTCCGACTCCAGGCCGTAATTGGTCTGCTTGTAGTCCCACGGAATGTTGCGGATGTAGTTGTTGCCCGCCGCGATGCTGCCAAGGGCGTTCAGGGAACCATCGCCGTGCAGCCGGCCCCAGATGCCGGCGCAGCCGTAGGCGGTGGCGTAGCTGGGGTCGTTCGGGTTCAGCGGGGTGCTGCTGCCCGCGCCGCTGTTGCACAGCAGGAACTCGGTGCTGTTGTGCGTTTCGTAGTAACGGAACTTGCCCCTGACGCTGAGATCGTTGACCGGGTTCGCCGTCACGCCCAGGTTCAGCAGCTTGGTGCTGATCCTGGCGTCCGCCGTTTGCTTGCTCAGGGAGCCGGTGGTGTTCCAGTTGTCCAGGCCGCCGGCGGACACGGGATTGACCGAGAAGGGAATCAGCGAATCGTCCTGAATCGACTGGGCTAGCGCGCCGGTGGCGGTGAAGCGGCTGTTCCAGAACGGCAGCGTGCGCGCGTACTCGCCCCGCATGTTGTAGTAATCGTTGCCTGGGTAGAGGTCGAAGCGGGCCTGCTGGTAGCTCGTGAGGCCGGAACCGGCGGGAGGCGCGGCGGCCCATACGCCCATCGGGTTCTCGATGGTCAGGGTGTCAATGTTGTTGCGGAACCACGAACCCGAGAGCGTAAAGTTAAAGGCTTGCACCTTGTCGGCGTATTGCGCGCCGATCACGGCGTCATGGGTGTCGTAGTTGATCGGCTCGGCGATGTCGATGGTGGCGCTGGTGCCGCCGCCGCCGTAGGTGTAGCCCAAGGGGCGGGCGCCCTTGCGGTTCTCACTGGTGAAGCTGCCGAAGAAGCGCCAGTTGTCAATGGCCATGAAGTCGCCGCGAATGCCGCCCTTGCTGCGCGTGAGGCCGAGCGCCTGCGCCTTGGTGGCGGCGAAGGCGTTGTTGGCGGCCTGGATGTATTCGGCGACCGGCTGCGGCGAGCCGTCGGCTCGGACGCCGCCGGCGCTCAGGCCGCTGGCGCGGGCGGTTGGCGTCAGCGTCAGGTTGCCGGTGCCGACGCCGCTGAACAGCGAGCGGTAGTTGGTGGTGAAAATGTGCTGCGTTTCGTTGTAGAAGGCGCGCACTTTCCAGTCGTTGTAGCGGCCTGCGTTGAACAGGTAGAACTGGTCGTCGCGGCCGACGGCGCCGCCGGTCAACTCGAAGTAGCGGGCGCCGTCTTTTTCCTGCCCGGTGAGGGCGAAGTTGTTGAGGTACGGGCCGCTGCGGCTCAAGTCCTTGTAGCGCCGGTAGCCTTGCCGGTCGCGGTCGCCGGAGGCGCCGACGGCGCCGAACTCGACGTGGCCCATGAACGTCATGCCGGCGGCGCTGGAGCCGCTGGATTCGCGGATGGAGGGCGACAGGCGGTACATCTGGCCGGTGGGGGTGCGGGCGACCGAGGAGTGGGAGTCGGCGTCGGTGTGCGCCGGCCCCAGACCTTCTTCCTCGTTGGGCTGCTGGTAGGTGCTGGTGTCGAGCGGAACCCGGTTGAGGGCGTTGCCGATGAAGGTGTCCTGCCCGACGCCGGAATCGGCGTGGACACTGACGCTCCATTGGGCCAAAGCCAGCCCGACCGAGGCGGCGATGTGGGACGTGCGCAGCGGGCCGGCGGCACGGGCGCGACGGATGGCAATGTGGTGCTTGGTCATGTCTCGTTCCTCCTTCAGTGAATCAACGCTCGAAGCGCGAACCGGACGGGTGGTTGCTGCCGTGAATCTGCGAGTGGCAGTTCTGGCAGGAGCGCGCCATCACGCGGGTATTCGACGTTGCGCCGGGCTGGCCGATGTTGCTGGCCATCATGCTGGCGTTGTAGAACGTGCCCGGATGGTTGGTGTTGCCGTGGCACTGCTGGCAGAGCATGGGCCGAGCGACTTGCAACAGCTTGTCGTGGTTGGAGCCGTGCGGCAGGTGGCAGTTGATGCAGTTCTCGCGCACCGGGGCGTGTTCCCAGATGAAGGGACCGCGTTTTTCGGCGTGGCAGCTATAGCAGACCTCGTTGACGGTGTCGCCCTTGAGCAGCGTTTGCGAGGTGGTGCCGTGGGGGTTGTGGCAGTCGGTGCAGGCCATCTTGCCTTCATGCAGCGGCATGTGGGAACGCTTGTCGAACTCGGCGCGCTGCTGCTGGTGGCAGGTTTCGCAGACTTCGGTGATGCTGGCTTTCTTCAGGGCGCCCTGGCCCGAGAGTTTGTCCATCGGGTTGTGGCAGTCGGTGCACGAAAGCTGGTTCTTGGAGTGGATCGAACCGGGCCAGTGCATACGGTTGCCGCCCGAGTGGCAGCTCAGGCACTGTTCGGCCTGCTTTTGCGGGGAGGTGCCCCATTCGCGGGTGAAGCCGATCAGCAGGTCTTTGTTGCCGGTGTCCTTGGCGTGCAGCGAACCGGGGCCGTGGCAGGCTTCGCAGACCTGCTTTTCGATGACGTTGCGGGGGTTGGAGCGGAAAATCTTGGCGTGCAAGGTTTCCTTGAAGTGCTCGTTTTCCTGGTTGTGACAGGAAAGACACTGTTTTTCGCCGATGTAAGTTGCCGCATTCATTGGGTCGGCGGCGGCGGTTTGCGCCAGGGCGGGCAGGCTGAACAGGCCGGCGGCCAGACCCAGCGCGATCCAGTACCGGCGCATGGCCGAGGGGACGGGAAATGCTGTCATGTGATTGCTCTCCTCAAAAGTTAATCTGGTGGCCTGGATGGCGCCCAAGCTCTGGCGGGATTGGCCAGCGCGGCTGGCGCGCTGGCGTGACCCGGATTGCCGCTGTTACTTGACCTTGACGCAGTTCATGCGCCAGCCCTTGGGGTTCGAGGCGCGGCAAGCCGGCTGCTTGCGCCGCGCGCGGCATCGCCGGCCGCGCCGCTGGCGCTGATGGCGAACCGGCGGCGGCTCGGATTGACGTTGAACCGAATCTGATCGGTCATGGCGGACACTCCTCCTTTTGGACTACGTCCACAGACGTATGCTTTGATGATGTAAAGATTATTTTATATCAAGGCAAAATTTATCTATTGGTACCTTCCCTGACTTTGAGAACAAAGCAACGGGTCGAACGACAAAGCCCGCTCCCCTTGCGGGGGGAGGCGCTCATTTCATTCCTACGGGCCCTTTCCTTCCCGTCATTCCCGCGCAGGCGGGAATCCAGCGGCTTTGGCTTGTGCATAGGCTTGCTTGCGCGCGGTGGCGCTGGCGGATTCCCGCCTGCACGGGAATGACGGGGGAAAGGCGGGAGTGACGAGGAGGAAGGTCAAAAGCGGATGGCCCAAAACAAAACCGGCGCCGCAAGGGCGCCGATGACGGAGCGAGTGGAGGATCAGGGCCTGCTGGTTGCAGGTGAGCGCAGCGGCCCCCAACACGCAGCGTTGCCCCAGCGTTGGGGTCGCTGCGCTCACCACCAACCTACAGGCTTTGCTCCCTCTCTCCCGCTCGCGGGAGAGCCTGATGCAGCGCCGCGCTGCCGACTTGCGCCCCGGCAGCAACGAAAATTGTCCGTAGGGGCGGGCCTTGTGCCCGCCCGCGCAACCTGCTGTGATCGATTGAAACGCAGACGGACGGGCACAAGGCCCG
>WRJY01000292.1 GCA_009778355.1 Desulfovibrionaceae bacterium
GCAGACACCTTTTCGGGATGGGATGCAAGGCGCAGCGCACCGCCCATAGTCCATCTATGGGCAAGCGCTGCAACGCCGCAGACCGCCCGCAGGCAAGCCACGCCGCTGAACGGCGGTTTGAAACGTGTTTACGATGTTCGCCATGTTGTGGGACATCTTCTGCCGCGTCATCGACAACCACGGCGACTTGGGCGTTTGCTGGCGGCTGGCGCGGCAACTGGCGGGGCGCGGGCAGCGGGTGCGGCTGTGGGTGGACGACGCGAGTGCGCTGGACTGGATGGCGCCGGGCGCGTTGCAAGGGCGCTTTGCGGGCGTGCAGGTGCTGCCGTGGGCCGACGCGATCAGGCCCGACGCGCTGGCCGCGCTGCCGCGAGCCGATGCGTGGGTGGAAGCCTTTGGCTGCGAGATTGCGCCTGCATTCGTGGCCGCCGGCGCCCGGCTGCCGCCGCCCGTGTGGATCAACCTCGAATACCTGAGCGCTGAAACCTGGGTGGAGCGCATGCACGGCCTGCCCTCGCCCGTGCTGCGCGGGCCGGCGGCGGGGTGGACCAAGTGGTTCTTCTACCCCGGCTTCACGCCCCGCACCGGCGGCCTGCTGCGCGAGCCGGACTTGATGGCGCGGCGCGAACCGTTCGACCGCGCCGCCTGGCTGGCGCAACGCGGCATCGGCTGGCGCGGCGAGCGGCTGATTTCGCTGTTCTGCTACGAACCGGCGGCGCTCGGCGACTTCCTCGCGCAACGGCAAGAGGCCAGCGAACCCGCGCGCCTGCTCGTCACCACCGGCCGCGCCGCCGCTGCGCTGCCGCCCGGCCCGGCGCAACGCGGCGCCTTGTCGATTTCCCGGCTGCCCTACCTGCCGCAGACCGGGTTCGACCATTTGCTGTGGGCCTGCGACCTGAACTTTGTGCGCGGCGAGGATTCGCTGGCGCGCGCGCTGTGGGCGGGCCAGCCGTTTGTCTGGCAGCTCTACCCGCAGCACGATGGGGCGCACCACGCCAAGCTGGAGGCTTTTCTGAATTGGCTGGACGCGCCGGCGTCGCTGCGCGCCTTCCACCGCGTCTGGAACGGCATCGCGCCCGGCCCCTTGCCCGCCATCGACCCGCGCCGCCATTGGCCCGCATGGCGCGCGTGCGCGCAGGCGGCGCGCGCGCGGTTGCTGGAGCAGGACGATTTGACCAGCCAACTGCTCCGGTTCGTGGACGAAAAGCGTTGAGCTAAAATAAAAAGCTTTGCGAATTGCGCCCGGCGCATGGCTTGACGCCGCCGCCCGAACGCTGCTCGCAGCCTTCGCCGCGGCGCGCACGAATCGACACCCCGGCGCACGAGCGCTTGCGCTCCTCCTCAATCACTGGAATCACCCCTATGAAAGTCGCCCAGGAAATCCGCGCCGGCAACGTCATCATGTACGGCAAGGACCCGATGATCGTCCTGAAGACCGAGTACGCCCGCGGCGGTCGCGGCGCCGCCACCGTGCGCATGAAGCTGAAGGCGCTGCTCAACAACATGGGCACCGAGGTCGTCTTCAAGGCCGACGACAAAATGGATCAGGTCATCCTGGAACACAAGGAATGCACCTACTCCTACTTCGCCGACCCGATGTACGTCTTCATGGACGCCGAGTACAACCAGTACGAGGTGGAAGCCGAGAACATGGGCGACACGCTGAACTATCTGGAAGACGGCATGGCCGTCGAGGTCGAGTTCTACGACGGCAAGGCCATCGCGGTCGAGCTGCCCACCACCGTGGTGCGCGAAATCTCCTGGACCGAGCCCGCCGTCAAGGGCGACACCTCGGGCAAGGTGCTCAAGCCGGCCAAGATCGTCACCGGCTTCGAGGTGGCGGTGCCGCTGTTCGTCAACCAGGGCGACAAGATAGAGATCGACACCCGCACCGGCGAATACCGCAAGCGCGTCTGACCGGCAGGCTTTGGCCTGCTTCTGTTGCACAAAGGCCCCGGATCCGGGGCCTTTTTTGCTTTCTGGCGCCAGGGCTGCGTCGCGTCCAATCAAAATAATCACCCATGAAAACCACCGAAAACATCAAGGACAGCGCCCGCTCGCCCCTGGCCGACGCCACGGCCCAACTGCAAGCCCACGCCGACCGCGGCGAGCCGCTTCAGCCTGAAGCCTATCGCCTGGCCTTCGCCGACCCCGAATTCATGCTGCGGCGCGACACGCGCGGCATCCGCTTTCAACTAGAACTGCTCAAGCCCGACCTCGATCTGCAGCAGGCCGGCATCGAAAACACCATCGTCGTTTACGGCAGCGCCCGCTGCGTGTCGCCCGAGCAGGCCGCCGAGGAGCTGGCCGCCGCGCGCGCCAGCGGCGAGCCGCAGGCGCTGCGCCTGGCCGAGCGCGCCGTGCGCAACGCCCGCCATTACGCGGCGGCGCGCGAATTTGGCCGTCTGGTGGCCACGCACAGCCTGAGCCAGCCGCCGCGGGAAAAAATCCACATCTGCACCGGCGGCGGCCCCGGCGTGATGGAAGCGGCCAACCGCGGCGCGCACGACGCCGGCGTGCCATCGATCGGCCTGAACATCGACCTGCCGCACGAACAAACCGCCAACCCCTATGTCACGCGCGAGCTGTGCTTCAAGTTCCACTACTTCGCGCTGCGCAAAATGCACTTCCTGATGCGCGCCAAGGCGCTGGTGGCGTTTCCGGGCGGCTACGGCACGCTGGACGAGCTGTTCGAGGTGCTCACGCTGGTGCAAACGCGCAAGACCAAGCCGGTGCCCATCGTGCTGTGCGGCAGCGACTACTGGAGCCGCCTGCTGCACTGGGACGTGCTGGTCGAGGAAGGCGCCATTGCGCCAGAAGACCTGGCGCTGTTTCGCGTCGTGGACGAACCGGCCCAGGCCTGGGCGGTGATCCGCGACTTCTACGGCCTTTGAAGACTCAAAGCCCCAGCATCAGCCGCAGGTTCTGCACCGCCGCGCCGCTGGCGCCCTTGCCCAGGTTGTCGAGCTGGGCCACGCAGACGGCCTGCCGGGCCTGGTCGTTGCCGAACACGCGGATTTCCAGCCGGTTGGTGTTTTTCAAAGCCTCCGCGTCCAGCCTGCCGGAGGGCGACGCGTCCTCCACCGTCACCCATTCGGCGCCGGCGTAGTGGGCGCGGTAGCACGCCAGCAGCCGGGCGGCATCGGGCTGGCCGGGCAGCAAGTCCAGGTGCAGCGGCAACTCGACCAGCATCCCTTGGTCGAAATGGCCGACGGCGGGTACGAACAGTGGCCGGCGCGTCACGCGGCCATAGGCCATGATTTCGGGAATGTGCTTGTGATCCAGCCCCAGTGCGTACAGCTCGTAGGCGGGCGCGCTGCCTGCTTGGTGGGCCTCGATCATCTGCCGTCCGCCGCCCGTGTAGCCGCTGACCGAAGGCAGCGTGACCGGGTGCCCGGGCGGCAGGATGCCGGCATCGACCAGTGGCCGCAGCAAAGCGATGGCGCCGGTGGCGTAGCAGCCGGGGTTGGCCACCCGGTCGGCGGCCTGCACCAGCGCGCGCTGCCTGGCCGACAGCTCGGGAAAGCCGAACGTCCAGCCTGCGGCCACGCGGTGCGCGGTGCTGGCGTCGATGATGCGCGGCTTGCGGCCCGGCAGGGCGTCGATCATGGCCACCGATTCGCGCGCGGCATCGTCGTGCAAACACAAAATGACCAGATCGGCGCCGGCTATGATTTCACGCTTGGCATCCGGATCCTTGCGGCGCGCCGGGTCGATGCCGGTCAGCGTGACGCCGGCCATGCCCTGCAAGCGGTCGCGAATCTGCAAGCCGGTGGTGCCGGCCTCGCCGTCGATGAATACCTTAGCCATGTAGTGGGGCCCTTGCGGCGGTGTCAGGATCGCCGCGCCGCGCCATGATACATTCCCGCCCGGCGTACGCACGCACGCTCCGACGCCGCGCAGCCGCTTGAGTTGCCGGCGGGTTGAGCACAACCAACGACCCAGAGGGGTTCCATGAAGATTCACGAGTACCAGGGCAAACATATCCTGCGACAGTTCGGCGTGCCTGTTCCGCGCGGAATTGCCGCCTTTACCGTTCAGGAAGCCGTCGAGGCGGCGCAAAAGCTCGGCGGCCCCGTGTGGGTCGTCAAGGCGCAGATTCACGCCGGCGGCCGCGGCAAGGGCGGCGGCGTGAAGGTGGCCAAGTCGCTGGAGCAGGTCAAGGAACTGGCCGGCCAGATACTGGGCATGCAGCTCAAAACCCACCAGACCGGCCCCGAGGGCCAGAAGGTGCGCCGCCTGTACATCGAGGACGGCGCCGACATCCAGAAGGAATACTACGTTTCGGTGCTGACCGACCGCGCGACGCAGAAGGTGGCCTTCATCGCCTCCAGCGAGGGCGGCATGGACATCGAGGAGGTGGCCCACAGCCACCCCGAGAAGATCATCAAGGTGTTCGTCGATCCGCTGCTGGGCATGACCGAGGCGCAGGCCAGGCAGTTGGCCGACGGCATCGGCATTCCGGCCGGCAGCGCGGCGCAGGCGGTGGACGTTTTCACCAAGCTCTACAAGTGCTACATGGACACCGACGCCTCGCTGGTGGAGATCAACCCGCTCAACCGCGACAGCCAGGGCAACATCGTCGCCCTGGACGCCAAGTTCAACTTCGACAGCAACGCGCTGTACCGCCACCCCGACATCGTGGCCCTGCGCGATCTGGACGAGGAAGACCCGGCCGAGATCGAGGCCAGCAAGTTCGATCTGGCCTACATCAGCCTGGACGGCAACATCGGCTGCCTGGTCAACGGCGCGGGCCTGGCGATGGCAACCATGGACACCATCAAGCTGTTCGGCGCCGAGCCGGCCAACTTCCTCGACGTCGGCGGCGGCGCCACGCCCGAAAAAGTGACCGAGGCGTTCAAGATCATGCTCAAGAACCCCAAGGTCAAGGCCATCCTGGTCAACATCTTCGGCGGCATCATGCGCTGCGACACCATCGCCACCGGCATCATCACGGCGTCCAAGGCGGTGGACCTGAAGGTGCCGCTGGTGGTGCGCATGAAGGGCACCAACGAGGAACTGGGCAAGAAAATGCTGGCCGAGTCGGGCCTGCCCGTCATCAGCGCCGACACCATGGCAGAGGCGGCGCAAAAAGTCGTTGCCACCGTCAAGTAAGGGAGAGCCGCCAAATGAGCATTTACGTCAACAAAAACACGCGCGTCATCACCCAGGGCATCACGGGCAAGACCGGCCAGTTCCACACCGAAAAGTGCATCGAATACGCCAACGGCAAGAACTGCTTCGTGGCCGGCGTCAACCCCAAGAAGGCCGGCGAAAAAATCTTCGGCGTGCCGATTTTCGCCAACGTCTCGGACGCCGCCCGGCAGACCGGCGCCACGGCCAGCGTGATCTACGTACCGCCATCGGGCGCCGCCGCCGCCATCTGGGAAGCGGTGCAGGCCGACCTGGACCTGGTGATCTGCATCACCGAAGGCATTCCGATCAAGGACATGCTCGAAGTGCGCGCCAAAATGAAGGCCAAGGAAGCTGCGGGCGGCAAACGCACGTTGCTGCTGGGCCCCAACTGCCCGGGCATCATCGCGCCCGACGAGATCAAGATCGGCATCATGCCCGGCCACATCCACAAAAAGGGGCGCGTGGGCGTGGTCAGCCGCTCGGGCACGCTGACCTATGAGGCCGTGGCGCAACTCACCGAGCTGGGCATCGGCCAATCGAGCGCCGTGGGCATCGGCGGCGACCCGATCAATGGCCTCAAGCACGTCGATGTGATGCGAGCCTTCAACGACGACCCGGATACCGACGCCGTCATCATGATCGGCGAAATCGGCGGTCCCGACGAGGCCGACGCCGCGCGCTGGTGCAAGGCGCACATGAAAAAACCCGTGGTCGGCTTCATCGCGGGCGTGACCGCGCCGCCCGGCAAGCGCATGGGGCACGCGGGCGCGTTGATTTCCGGCGGCGCCGACACCGCCGACGCCAAGCTGGCGATCATGGAGGAGTGCGGCTTCAAGGTCACGCGCAACCCCTCTGAAATGGGCCGGTTGCTCAAGAGCCTGCTCTGATTGAACGGACGGCGCGTATAAACTGCCGTCTGCTCAAGCGCCGCCGCGCGCACTCAACCCGACTCCCGCGATCGGTTGCAACTCGCCTGTTCAGGAGCCCATGGCGATGGAATTTTTGTTCACCCCTGGTTTCTGGATCGGCCTGTTCAAGATCGTCTGGCTCGACATCCTTCTGTCTGGCGACAATGCGGTCGTGATCGCGCTGGCCGCGCGGTCGTTGCCGCCAGCGCAGCAACGGCGCGCGGTGGCGCTCGGCGCCGGTGCTGCGGTGGTGCAGCGGATACTGCTGACCCTGGTCGCGGCCTGGCTCCTGCAACTGCCATGGCTGCAAATCATCGGCGGCCTGCTGCTGCTGTGGATCGGCATTCAACTCTTCAATGAAAATGGCGGCGAGGAGCGCAGCCAAAAAACCCGAGGCAGCCTGTGGGCGGCGGTACGCACCATTCTTCTGGCGGATTTGGTCATGAGCGTGGACAATGTCATCGCCGTGGCGGCTGCCGCCCAGGGCAACACGGCACTGCTGATTCTGGGCCTGGCCATCAGCATTCCGCTGGTGATTTTCGGCAGTACGCTGATAATCAGGCTGATGGATCGCTTTCCCTTCATCGTTGTGGCCGGCGCCGCGCTGATCGGCTGGGTGGCGGGCGAAACCATGGTCGGCGACGCCGCGCTCAAACACATCACCGCTGACCATCACTGGATGCACTACGCCGCCGCGGCATTGGGCGCCTTGCTGGTGGTGACGGTCGGCAAAGCGCGCGCAAAAACCGCGCCAACCGGCTGAATCTGAAACGACAAGCCCAGCCCTGCTCCGTTGATATGAAACTCGAATTCGACGCTTTGACCGACATTGGCCGGGTCCGCGCCAACAACGAGGATGCGGTCGTGATCGACGCCGCGCATGGCCTGGCCGTACTCGCCGACGGCATGGGAGGCTACAACGCCGGCGAGGTCGCCAGC
The DNA here is from genome assembly GCA_009778355.1 of Desulfovibrionaceae bacterium. GTDB lineage: Bacteria > Pseudomonadota > Gammaproteobacteria > Burkholderiales > Burkholderiaceae_C > Ottowia. The sequence continues at coordinate 6,984 of WRJY01000292.1, forward strand.
GCCATGGCGGTGGCGACGATCTCCAGCGAACTGGCGCACTGGCTGGAGCGGGCCGCCGACGCCGCATGCGTGCAGGACGTGCTGCGCGCCGCCGAAATCTGCGTCGGCAGCGCCAACCGCAAGATATTCGATGCCGCCAACGCCAACCGGAACTGGGCGAGCATGGGCACCACCCTGGTCATGGCGGTGGCGCACGGTTCGGCGCTGGTGGTTGGCCACGTGGGCGACTCGCGCGCCTACCGCTGGCGCAGCGGAATGCTGGCGCAGCTCACGCGCGACCATTCGGTGCTGCAAGAGCAGATCGAGGCCGGCCTGATTACCTCCGAAGAGGCCATCTGCGCCAATTGGAGCCTGATCACGCGGGCGCTGGGCGTGGAGGACACGGTTTTGCTGGACGCGCAAGAGGTGCCCATGGAGCCGGGCGATGTCTATCTGCTGTGCTCCGACGGGCTGACCGACATGCTCGGCGACGCCGACATCGCCGCCGTCCTGCAACGTCCCCAGCCGCTTGGCGAACTGAGCCGCCGTCTGATCGACATGGCCAACGAAGCCGGCGGGCGCGACAATGTTTCCGTCGCGCTGATACGGGCGAACCAGGTTTTCTGAATGCCTTGAACAGCGTTGAAGTGTCGAGAAAATCACGCCGATCAAGACATTTGCCCGGAAACTTTGACTTACCGGCCAAAGTCGCCATACATTACCGCATGTAACCGCGCCAATCAGGAGAAATCGGCACATGCCCAAGTTGATCGTTTCGATCGACAACGTCGTCGTCAAGGAAGTCCAACTCACCAAGGATCGTTCGACCATCGGGCGGCGGCCTTACAACGACGTCGTCATCGACAACCTGGCCGTCAGCGGCAAGCACGCCACGATCGATCTGGCCGATGGCCGCGCCACGCTGGAAGATGCCGGCAGCACCAATGGAACCTACGTCAACGGCAGGGCCATCAAGACGCAGACGCTCGAACACAACGACATCATTCAGATCGGCAAGTACCAGATCAAATACCTCGAAAGCAATGGCGGTTCGGCGCTGGCGGGCCTCGCCGCAACAGCAGCCTCTCCAGCCGGTTCGGACAACGCATCGACCGCACTGATGACCATGCCGGCATCGCCCGGCGGCCCCAGGGTGCGGGTGCTCAACGGCGCTGCGGCTGGCCGCGAAATGGCCTTGACCAAGGAGATCACCACTATCGGCAAACCGGGCCTGTCCGTGGCCGCCATCGCCCGCAAGTCACATGGCTTCGACATTTCGCACACCGAAGGCGATCCGGCGGCGGTCAATGGCGTCTCGACCGCAGGTGGCCCCATCGCGCTGAAAAGCCACGACCAGATCGAACTCGGCGGCACCCGGTTAGAGTTCGTCGATCGCTGACGCCGCCCCGCCAGCTCGACCATGCCCTGGCGGATTTTCAAGCGTTACCGCAAGCGCACATTGGCGACCGCCGCGCTGACGCTGCTTGCGATGCTGCACGCGGCGGGCCTGTTGATACAACCGGCGCTGACCAGCCTGGACGCGGCGCTGTACGACCTGCTCCTGCGCGCGACCATGCCCCATACGCTCGACGAGCGCGTGGTCATCATCGACATCGACGAACGCAGCCTCGCCCGCCTGGGCCAGTGGCCTTGGCCGCGCGAGCGCATCGCCCGCCTGGTGACCGAACTGACGCAGCGTCAGCACGTCGCCGCCTTGGGCCTGGACGTGGTGTTCGCCGAGCCCGACCGCAGCTCCGCGCTGCCGCAGCTTCAGCAGTTGGCGCGCGAGGACCTGCACGGCAACACCGGCTTCGTCAATTGGCTGGCGCGCCACGGCATCCGGTTCGACAACGACGCCGTGCTGGCCGACGCGCTGGCCCAGGGGCCGACGGTGCTGGGCTACTATTTCACCAGCGACCGCGACGCGCGCCGCATCGGGCTTCTGCCCGCGCCCGTCGCGCCGCTGGAGACTCCGCCGCCCAGCATGTTGTATTGGGACGGGTACGGCGCCAACATCTCGCCGCTGATGAAAGCCGGACAGCGCGCGGGCTTTCTCAATTCCGACCCCGATCCCGACGGCAAGGTCCGCTCCGCGCCGCTGGTGGCCGCGTTCGAGGGCGGTTTGTACGAATCCCTGGCGCTGACCACGTTGCGCGCCGGCCTGGGGCAGTCGCCACTGCAAGTGTGGCGCGCCAATGGGCGCGCCGACGGCCCGTTGCAGGCCCTGACCTTGGGCAACAGCTTGCGCGCGCCGGTCGATGCCCGTGGCGCGGCGCTGGTGCCCTACCGCGGCGGCAGCGGTCCGCGTGGCGGATCGTTTCGCTACATCCCGGCCATCGACGTGCTGGAAGGCCTGCTCCCGCCGGGCAGCCTGCAAGGCAAGTACGCGCTGATAGGCTTCACCGCGCCGGCGCTCATGGATCTGCGCGTCACGCCCTTCGATCAGGCTTGCCCCGGCGTGGAGATACAGGCCCACCTGATCTCCGGTCTGCTCGATGGCCGCGTGCTGGTGCGGCCCGATTACGCCCGCGGCTACGAGACGCTGCTGCTGCTGGCCGTGGGCGCGTTGTTGACCATCGGCTTGCCCAGACTGTCGGCGGCCCGCGCGCTGGCGCTCGGCCTGACCACGGCAGCGGCGCTGCTGGCGGCCAATGCAACCATGTTCATGGCCGCGTCGGTCGTGCTGCCGCAGGCCGCGGCATTGGCGCTGACCTTTGCCGCGCTGGCGCTGAACATGACACTGGGCTACCTTGCCGAGAGCCGCTCCAGGCGCGCGCTGGCCAGCCGGTTCGCCAGCTACGTGCCGCCGGAACTGGTCAACCAGATGGAGAAAAACCCCGACCATTACGACATGCAGGCGCGCGCCGAGGAACTCACCGTGATGTTCTGCGACCTGCACGGCTTCACCAGCCTGTCTGAAACCATGGAACCGCTGGAGTTGCAAACGCAGTTGAACGCGCTGCTGAGCCGCCTGACCCGCATCATCCACGCGCACGGCGGCACCATCGACAAGTACATAGGCGACTGCATCATGGCCTTCTGGGGCGCGCCCGTATCCATGCCCGACCACGCCTGCCGGGCGGTCGATGCCGCCGTCGACATCGGCGACACCCTGGCCTGGCTAAACGCCGAACGCACCGCCACCGGCACCCCCCCGATCAGCGCCGGCATCGGCCTGAACACCGGCCTGATGTTCGTCGGCAACATGGGCTCGGACGTGCGCCGCGCCTACACCGTCATCGGCGACGCCGTGAACCTCGCCTCGCGTCTGCAAGAAATCTCGCGCACGTACGGCGTGGACATCATCGCCAGCGAGTCCACGCTCCAGCACACGGCAAAAGCCGGCTACGTCTGGCAGGAACTCGACCGCGCGTACATCAGGGGCAAGGCTCAACCCGTGCTCATCCACACCGTCCGGGCCTTGCCTGGCCGCCTGACGCCCGAACTGGAAGAGGAACTGCACCTGTGGCGTCAGGCCCTGCCGCTCTGGCGCGCAGACCGCTTCGCTGAATTCGACGTTCAGATCAACGCGCTGAGGCAGCGAAATCCCACCTTCTACCCATATCAACTGTACGCCAACCGCGTCGCCGCGCGCCTGCGGTCCGCATCACCCGACGAGGCTCAGGACGCGCAAGCACAGCCTTGAACCTAAAAACGGCAGTTGACAAGTGCAGATCAGGCGCAAAGCCAGCACTGGCACGGGTTTCGGCCGATGTGACACACTCACCCGATGGGTGAAGCAAGACAGCAGGTGCTGGCGCGGTGCCCTCATGATCCCTGCGCCTTGCTGGATCGGCTGCCCACACACCTGAACAGCCGCATCGACGAACTGCTGCCCCACCGCTGGCAACCAGCGCCTTGAGCATCAGCGGCAAACTCACTCGCATATTGACACTACGGCGTCAAGGTGGCGCGGCCAGATGCATACTTTTCAAGACCATCCTGCATTTCTGAACTTCAAGCCTCGCCAGCGTCGGCCATAGGCTGCTGGTTGCGCGCCGCGAACCTTGGCCACGGACGCAGACAGACCAAGGCCGCCCTGCGGCCGGTGGACGTACTACAGGGGGTGACGGTAGAAAGCCGGTTCCGGGTCTTCAATTACCACGGAGCTGGTTTTTATTACCATGGCTATCGTTTTAATAGCGTGGAATTTATGTCTGATGGGGTGGCTGATGGGACTCGAACCCACGACGACCAGAATCACAATCTGGGACTCTACCAACTGAGCTACAGCCACCGTCAGGAGGGTAGGGACAGTCCATTGCTGAACCATCCCCCCTAAGAGCCTGTTCACGATCTCAACGACCCAACCCGGAGGGCAGATGCCTTTCCGGGTGGTTCGCGGCGTTGCAAATCCTCGCCATAGCTGGGCTATGGCTGCGGTTTGCGCTTTGCATCCCATCCAGAAAAGGCGTCTGCGCGGACCCGCTGAGATCGTAAACAGGCTCTCAAAACCGGACTTGCGACTTTCACCGCATTCGGCTCAAGCACGACAACTCCGATCAACTTATGATGATACATTGTTTTGGTCTGATCGGATCGAAGCCCCTTACGGGGCTGGTTTCACTACATTCAAACCCATGACGTGCAGTCTGACGTGACAGGCCGGATGCAAAAGCACCCGGTTCGACAGCGTGTCTGATCCGCCCTCCATTTTGCGAACAAGATGATGGTCGTGCCAGCCGGTGTCGTGGCTCAGAGGCTCGTCGCACAAGGCGCAGCGCCTCCCTTGGGAGATGTACAGCTTTGATAGCTCCGTCCGGTACGAAATGTGTATGCGTCTGGCCGCGCCACCTTGACGCCGTGGTAGTTGATATGCCAGTGAGTTTGCGGCTGACGCTCAGTGCGCTGGTTGCCAGCG
>WRJY01000293.1 GCA_009778355.1 Desulfovibrionaceae bacterium
TCCGCGAACGCTGCCGCCATGCTTGCGACTTGCGCGAGGTGTTCAGGCAGAGGCTGCCACGTATCGGTCGCTTGCCCCGATACCGAATGCGCGAAGTAGCTGGAACGGCGCTGGATGCGCTGTTTTTCTTCTGTGTCCTCGCCGGGTTTGAACTTGTCATCCATCCTGCCCTTTCAGATTGCCGTGAGGCTATCTACGGGCGGGATGTTACTGCACGCGCCCAGCAAGCGGGTACATGCCTTTCAGTGGTCAACGGCTGAGAGGCGCGGCCATTCAACGCGCCGTGGCGGGCAGCAGGCGGAAGACTTCGGCGGCGGCGGCTATGGTGGCGTCGATGTCCCCGTCGGTGTGGGCGGCGCTGACGAAGCCGGCTTCGTATAGCGCCGGGGCGATATAAATGCCGCGCGCCAGCAGGCCGTGGAACAGGGTGTTGAACCGGGCGCTGTCGCTTTGCATGACCTGCTGGTAGTTTTGCGGCAGCTCGGGCAGCAGAAAAAAGCCGAACATGCCGCCTTCGCAGTCCGCCGAGAAGGGCACGCTGGCGGCGCGGGCGGCGGCGCGCAGGCCGTCCATCAGCCGGCGGGTTTTGGCCGCCAGGGCGTCGAAGAAGCCGGGTTTGCGGATTTCGCGCAGCGTGGCCAGGCCGCAGGCGGTGGCCACGGGGTTGCCGCTGAGCGTGCCGGCCTGGTACACCGGCCCCAGCGGGGCCAGTTGTTCCATGACCGCGCGCTTGCCGCCGAAGGCCGCCAGCGGCATGCCGCCGCCGATGACTTTGCCCATGACCGTCAGGTCGGGCTCGAAGCCGGGAATGGCCTGGGCATACAGGCTTTGGGCGCTGCCCAGCGCCACGCGGCAGCCGGTCATGACTTCGTCGTAGATCAGCAGCGCGCCGTGGCGGGTGCACAGTTCGCGGCACAGGCGGGTGAATTCGACCGTGGCGCGCACGAAGTTCATGTTGCCGGCAATCGGCTCGATGATGACGCCGGCGATGTCGGGGCCGTGCAGCGCGAAGGCTTCCCGCAGTTGCTCGATGTGGTTGTATTCGAGTACCAGGGTGTGTTGAACCACTTCGGGCGGCACGCCGGCGCTGGTCGGGTTGCCGAAGGTGGCCAGGCCCGAACCGGCCTTGACCAGCAGCGCGTCGGCGTGGCCGTGGTAGCAGCCCTCGAATTTGACGATTTTGTTGCGCCCGGTGGCGCCGCGCGCCAGGCGGATGGCGGTCATGCCGGCTTCGGTGCCGGAGGAGACCAGGCGCAGCATTTCCATGCTGGGCGTCAGTGAGAGGATTTCCTCGGCCAGTTCGATCTCGCGCTCGGTCGGCGCGCCGTAGGACAGACCCTCGTCGATGGCCTTGCGCACCGCTTCCAGCACCGCCGGGTGGCCGTGACCCAGGATCATGGGGCCCCAGGAGCCGATGTAGTCGATGTAGCGCTGGCCGTTGGCGTCCCATAAATAGGCGCCTTGCGCGCGCTGCACGAAGCGCGGCGTGCCGCCTACCGCGCGGAAGGCCCGCACGGGCGAATTGACGCCGCCGGGGATGACCTGGCGGGCGCGCGCCATCAGCGCGTCGTTGCGATCGGTGCTTGGTGTCATGGAAGTCGAAGAGGGCGGAAAGCAGGCGCGCGCCATGGCGCTGCCGCTGATGTTACAAATTGACTCGAGGCGCCGCCGTCATGCGGCGGGTGGCTGGCATGGGGTGGCGCGCCGGACGCGCGCAGAGGTCTGAAAGTGTGCAACATGTCACGCTTTTAGTAGGCTCCTTGATACAATCCATCGGATTCTAAGGACATTCGAATTCAGGCTTGGATGAGCACGAAATGCCGGATGTATCTGATTTGCGGCTGGCTTTATAACGAAGCCGAAGGCGCGCCTGAGCACAACATTGCGCCAGGCACGCCTTGGGATCGGGCGCCGGCGAGTTGGTTCGGAAGTCGAGAGGATTTTGATGAAATCCAGAAAAGTGCTGGTGATCGATGACAGCAACACCATCCGGCGCAGCGCCGAGATTTTTCTCAGGCAGGGCGGGCACGAGGTGATGCTGGCCGAGGACGGGTTCGACGCGCTGGCGAAGGTCAACGACGCGGCGCCCGACCTCATCTTTTGCGACATCCTCATGCCGCGCCTGGACGGCTATCAAACTTGCGCCATCATCAAGCACAATGAAAAGTTCGCCGCCACACCGGTGGTCATGCTGTCGTCCAAGGACGGCGTTTTCGACAAGGCGCGGGGCCGTATGGCCGGTTCGCAGGAATACCTGACCAAGCCTTTCACCAAGGATCAACTGCTGCAGGCCGTGCAGCAGTTCAGCGCCGCCAGGCAGGGAGCCGCGTAATGCCGATCCACAATGTGCTGATCGTGGATGACTCGAAGACCGAGTTGATGCACCTGAGCGAGATGCTCAAGAAGGCAGGCTATGCCGTGAGAACGGCTGAAAATGCCGAGGACGCGCGGCGGCATATCGAGCAGGCCAAGCCCGACCTCATCCTGATGGACGTGGTGATGCCCGGTCAAAACGGGTACCAGTTCACGCGCGCGCTCTCTCGCGACCCGCGCTATGCGGATATGCCCATCATCATGTGCACCAGCAAGTCCCAGGAGACCGACCGGGTCTGGGGCTTGCGCCAAGGCGCGCGGGATTACATCACCAAGCCGGTGAATCAGGCTGAATTGATCGGCAAGATCAAGGCCCTCGGCTGAAGCAGCGGCATGGCAGGCAAACAAGCGCTTCGCGAATTTCAAAGCCGTCTGGAGCAACGTCTGCGCTCCGCCGAAGCGGCGGGAGTGCTCGCTTCGTGGCTGGCCGTGGAAGCCGGGTCGTCGCGCCTGCTGCTGCCCCTCAGTCATGCGGGCGAAATTTTTGCGTGGACCAGCGTGCAGAAGGTGCCCCACGTCCAGCCGTGGTTCATGGGCGTTGCCAATCTGCGCGGCGCTCTGTCCGGGGTGGTCGATCTGGCGGCGTTCCTGCATGGGCAAGGCCACCGCCAGCGCGCCGACAACGAACTGGCGCGGTGCCACCTGATGGCGCTCAACCCGCTGCTGGGCGTCAATTGCGTTTTGCTGATCGATCGACTGCTGGGCCTGCGCACGCCCGACACACTGGCTTCGTCGGCGGTCGCGGGCGACGGCGCGCCAACCTACTTTGGTCATGTCCATACCGACCTCGAGGGCCGGCAGTGGCAAGAGCTGAACTTGCAACTTCTTTCGCAGCACCAGGCGTTTCTTGGCATCGGTGCGTAAATCTCAAGGTCACATCATGGCGCTAGATCAATTTTCGGACCGGCTCAACACAAAACAACGAAACGATGGCATGGAAGACGACGAGACGATCATAGAAAGTGTCTCCATCCATGGCGATGGGCAGGCCGATTCCCGCATGTTGGCCGGCGACGCGATGGCCTCCTCGCTCGATGGGCGCGCCAGCGAAATGCCGGGCGACAGCGTGCTGCTTTCCGTGCCCTTGCTCGGCAAAGGCTCGGCCGCGCGGCACCAGCGCTGGCTGTCGATCATCCTGGCCCTGGCGCTGGCGGTTCTGGCCGTGCTGGTTTACTGGACGATGTCGCGGGCGGATCGCGCGGCGCTGCAGGTGGAGGCCACGGGACAATCCCTGATGCAGTCGCAGCGCCTGGCCAAATCGGTGACGCAGGCGTTCGTGGGCAACCCGCAGGCGTTCGCCGAAGTCAAGGAAAGCTCGGCGGCCCTGTCGCTGAACGTTCGCGGCCTGCAAAGCGGCGCCGCCCATGTTCCGGCATTGGCCGACAGTTATGCCGCCGACATCGGCAAGATCGCGCCGGTGGTCGCGCAGGCAGAGAAAAATGCCGCCGCGGTGCTGGCGCAGCAGCGGGCGCTGACCGAGGTTGGCGCGGCCTTGCGCCGCGTCAGCCAAGGCTCCGCCAATTTGCTGGAGGTGGCAGAGGCCGTGCTGGCGCTCAAGCTCCAGCAAAACGCGCCGTCCGCCGAAACCGCCGCCGCCAGCCGCCTGACGATGCTGACGCAGCGCATCGGCAAATCTGCCAACGAACTGCTGACCGTGGAAGGCGTCAGTCCGGAAGCCGTGTTCCAACTGGGCAAGGACCTGGATACGTTCAAGGAAATCGCCGAGGGCCTGTCCAAGGGCAACCAGGAGCTGCGGCTCGCGCCGGCGCGCGACGATCAGCTTCGCGACCGCCTGAAGAATTTGCTCAATGTCTACGAGGACACGCGCTTGCAGGTCAGCGGCATTCTCGGCAACCTTCAAGGGCTGGTCTCGGCCCGCGAGGCGCAGATGGCCATCCTGGCCGGGAGCGAACCGTTGCGCAAGGACCTGGAGGCGCTGCAAAACCGCCTGTCGGACAACGCCGGGTTGAGCTGGCTCAGTCTCGCCGGGCTGCTGCTGGCGGCGCTTGCGGCGGTGGGCGCCGGCATCGGCCTGGCCTACGTGCAACTGCGCGAAAGCCGCCGCCGCCAGACGCTGGCCGAATTGCAGCGCCGCTCTGCCGAGCAGCAGCAGATCGAGGCCAAGCGCCTCAACGATGCCAACCAGTCCGCCATCTTGCGGCTGATGGACGAGTTGCAGACCGTGGCCGAAGGCGACCTGACGCGGGAGGCCACCGTGACCGAGAACATCACCGGCGCCATCGCCGACTCGGTGAACTACACGGTCGAGGAGTTGCGTTCCTTGGTGGGCAACGTGCAGAGCACCGCGACGCGCGTGGCGCAGACCACCTCGAAGGTGGAGACCACGTCCACCGAACTGCTGACCGCATCCACCGAGCAGTTGCGCGAAATTCGCGCCACCGGCCAGACGGTGCTCGACATGGCGGCCCGCATCAACGACGTGTCGGCGCAAACGCAGCAATCGGCCTCGATGGCCAGTCAGTCGCTGCAAGCGGCCAAGTCCGGCTTGACCGCGGTGCAGAACGCCATCACCGGCATGAACGCGATCCGCGACCAGATTCAGGAAACCTCCAAACGGATCAAGCGCTTGGGCGAGTCCTCGCAGGAAATCAGCGAGATCACCGAATTGATTGCCGACATCACGGAACAGACCAACGTGCTGGCCCTGAACGCCGCCATTCAGGCTGCTTCGGCCGGCGACGCCGGGCGGGGCTTCTCGGTGGTGGCCGAGGAAGTGCAGCGGCTGGCCGAGCGTTCGGGCGATGCCACGCGCCAGATCGCCGCGCTGGTCAAGGCCATTCAGACCGACACCCAGGACGCGATGGCGGCCATGGAGCGATCGACGCAGGGCGTGATCGATGGCGCGCGTCTGTCCGACGACGCTGGCGCCGCGCTGACCGAAATCGACCGCGTGGCGCGCCAGTTGGCCGAGGCGATCCAGCAGGTTTCCGTCGCCGCGTCCAACGAGGCCGGCCAGGCCAACGAGGTGGCGAGCAATATCCAGCACATCTTCGTCGTGACCGAACAAACCGGCGAGGGCACGCGAACCACGGCCAGCCAGGTGCGCGATCTGGCGCGCATGGCCGACGAGTTGCGTCAGTCGGTGGCGCGGTTCAAAATTGCCTGATTGCGGTTGCAAGCCATGGTCACGACCAACCATCGCGCCGATGCGGGCACCGACGCTGCGGCAGGCACCCAGGATCTCGGGCCGCTGGCTTGGGTTCTGGGCGAGACGCGCAAATCCATCGAATCGGCGAGCAAGTCGCTGAAACGTTTCGCGCGCGAGTCGAAGGCCGCGCGCAGTGACGATATCGCGCCCGCCGATGCCAGCCAGCTTCGGCTGGTGCGCCAGCAGTTGCATCAGGCCGCCGGCGCGCTGGAGATGGTCGGTCAGCCGGTCGCCGCACACATGGCGCGGGGCATGGAAGGCGCGGTGCAGCAACTGGTGCTGCACCCGGAAAAATGCGAGGAATCGTCCGCCGCCACGCTGGAGCGCGCCGGGTTCGCGCTGGTGGAATACCTCGAAAGCCAGTTCGGCGCGCGTCCCCGCTCCGCCCTGGGACTGTTTCCGCAGTTCCGACAGGTGCAGGAGATGGCCGGCGCCGACCGCATCCATCCGGCGGATTTGTGGGACGGCGTCTGGCAATGGGCCGATCCCGGCACGCCGCCCGCCGCGCAGCCGCTGGCCTGCGGGCCGGACGTGCGCACCCGGATCGACCAGCGAGTGCTGAAGCTGATGCGGCATTCCAGCGCCAATGCCGCCGCCGAGCTGAGCGTCATCAGCTTGGGGCTGGCGGCAGGCGAGAGCGAGCGCCGCCCCGCCATTTTCTGGAAGCTTTGCAGCGGCTTTTTCGAGGCCCTGGGGCGCGAGCTGGCGCCGATCGACATCTATGCCAAGCGGACCGCTTCGCGCGTGCTGCTGCAATACATGGCGTTGGTGCGCGGCGAAAAGACCTTATCCGAACGGTTGGCGCTCGACTTGTTGTTTTTCTGCGCCCAGGCGCGTCCGTCCGCGGCCAGCGCCGCGCCGGCGCTGGCCGCCGTGCGCGAGGCTTGGGGGCTGGAGCGTCACGAGCCGGTGAATTACGAGCAACCGGCCTTCGGCCTCTACGACCCTGCGGTGCTGGTGCAGGCGCGCCGCCGCATCGAGGCGGTCAAGGAAAATTGGTCGGCCCTGGCGGGCGGCGACATGGCGCGCCTGAAGGCGTGCGTCAACCAGTTCGACCTCGTCAACGAGTCGCTCGACAAGCTGTACGGAAAAGACCAGACGCTGTCCGCCGCGCTGCACCGGGCCATGGCCCAGGTGGCGCAGTCGGGCCGCCCGCCGAATCCCGAACTGGCCATGGAAACAGCCACCGCGGTGCTTTTCATCGAGGCGTCGCTGACCGACTTCCATCACGGCGATGCGCAATTGGCCGCGCGCATGAAGCAATTGGCCGACCGGTTGGACAGCGTGCGCGCCGGCGGCGCGGCGCCGGCGCTCGAACCCTGGATGGAGGAGTTGTACCGCAAGGTCAGCGACCGCGAAACCCTGGGCACCGTGGTGGGCGAGTTGCGCGTCACGCTGACCGAGGTCGAGCAGCATCTGGACCAGTTCTTCCGCAACCCGGCCGACAAGGCCGCGCTGGAGCCGGTGCCGGCGCAGATAACGCAGATGCGGGGCGTGCTGTCCGTGCTGGGGCTGGAGCAGGCCGCGCTGGCGGTGGGGCGCTTGAGCGATGTCATCGGTCAGTTCTTCGCCTCTGGGGAGGCCGATGTCAACGAAATCCAGGCTTCCGGTCTGTTCGAGCGCATCGGCAACAGCCTGGGCGCGCTGGGCTTGCAGATCGACATGATGGGCTACCAGCCGGCGCTGGCTCGCAAGCTGTTCGTCTATGACGCCGAAGCGGGCGAGCTTCGTTACGTGCCCGGACGGACGGAAACCGCCAGGACTGGCGGCGGCGTCCAGCCGGGCGCCAGCCTGCTCGACGAGAGCAGGCCGGTGGAAACGCAGTTGAAGCAGATCGCCACCCTGGCGGCGATCGACGAAAAACTGGCGCTGGCGCAGGCTGCCAGCCGGGCGGTCGAAGCCGTGCATGGCCGCGACGCCGACCGTTTGAACGCGGCACTGCAAGACCTCGAAGCGGCAGCGCGTCCCGCCGCGGCGCTGCCGCCGGAAGCGGCCCGGGCCGCTGATGACGGCGATGCCATCGACGGCGAGGATGACCTGCTGGACATCTTCCTCGAAGAAGCGCGTGAAGTCGTGCAGTCCGGCAAGCAGGCACTGCAGGCGCTGGCCGGCAAGCCGGGTGACCTGGAGCAGCAAACCACGCTGCGGCGCGCTTTCCACACGCTCAAGGGCAGTTCGCGCATGGTCGGGCTGTGCGAGCTGGGTGAAGCCGCTTGGGCAATGGAGCAATTGCTGAACGCTTCGCTGGCCGAGCAAAAGCCGGTCAGCGGCGACTTGCGCGGCTTGGCCGAAGAAGCCATCGACGGTTTTGCGCGCTGGATCGACGGCATCGCCGGCAAGCAGGCTCACCATTGGCGCGCAGCGCCGTTCCGCGAGGTGGCCGATGCACTGCGCACGCAGGGCCAGCGGGTGTTGCTCGCCCCCTTGCTGGACAGCGCGGCGCTTGCAGCCGATACCGGGCCGCAAGACGGCGCGCCCAGCCCCATTGGCGCGTCGCCAGAGGCCGTGGCGCTCGATGTGGCGCTGCCGGAAGAGCCGGATGACGCCGGTTCGACCGGGCCGGTCACGCTTCAGGCGGTGTTGCCGGGGTCGCTGGCGGGCTTCGACTTGCCGGACCTGGACCTGGACTTGAACCTGGAGGAACCCGTCGCGCCTGGGCCGGTTGCCGAATCCGGCCAGCAGACTACCCAGCCCGCGCCACAAGCGGCGGAACTCGAACCGGTCAAATTTGACGATGTAGCGTTTCCGGTTGACGAGGCGCCCATCGCATTCGATCCGGTGGAAGTTGCCCCGGAACCGAAGATCGATTTGCTGGAACTCAACCTCGATGAACTCGACCAGCCGGCGCCTTCGGCGGGCGGCCAGGCCAGTCAGAAAGACGAGAATGGCGCGAATGCCGAGGATGCCGCGGCGGGCCATGAGCCTGGGCAGCCCGGCGTCACGATCGAGCTGACCGATGCCGGGGAACTCAACGACGCGCTGCTGGCCGAGTTCCAGACGTCCGGGCTGCCTGCCGGGCTGCCCGAACCGCCGCATGAAGCGGCGCTGGGCGATGATGATGCCGCCGAAGCAAGCCCGGCGGCTGAAGACAGTGAGCTTTACAAGCAGATTGGCGATCTGCGCGTCAGCGTCCCGCTGTACAACGTGTACCTGAACGAGGCCGACGGCTGGTCGCGCCAGTTGGCCAGCGAACTGGCGCAATGGGCGCTGGAACTCGACCGTCCGGTGCCCGAGTTGGCCATTGCGCGCGCGCATTCACTGGCCGGAAGCTCGGCCACCGTGGGCTTTGCGGCGCTGTCGACCATGGCGCGCGCCGTCGAACACGCGCTGGACCGGCTGATCGAGCAGCCGCGCGCAACGGCGGCCCAGGCGCAGGTGCTGTGCGAGGCCGCCGAGGACATCCGGCGCGTGCTGCACCAGTTCGCGACCGGCATCATGAAGCCGCCCAGCGCGTCGATACTGGCCGCCGTGCAGGCCATCGAGCCAGCCGACGCGGCGTCCGTGCCCGCGGTGCTTGAAACGGGCGGCGGCCAACCGGCCAGCCCGCCTGCCGGAACACAGGCGCTGGCGCCCAATCAGCCGCGGCCCGCCGTCAAGACGGTGCCGTCCAAGGCGCCGCCCATCGTCGTCAAGCGGGCCATCCGCCGTCCCCCACGGTCGCCCGCGCTGCCGCCACTTCAAATCGCGCCCACTGCCCCCGCCGCGCCGAAAACGCCGGCTGCCGCGGTGCAGCCACCGCAGCGCCGCAGCCTCGGCGAGGACATCGACGTGGCGGACGCGGTCGATCCCGACCTGTTCCCGATCTTCGAGGAAGAAACGCAGGAGTTGCTGCCGCGACTGAGCGCCTCGCTGCGCCACTGGGCCGCGCACACCGACGACCGGGCCGCGCGCGCCGAGGCGTTGCGCGCGCTGCACACGCTCAAGGGCAGCGCGCGCCTGGCCGGCGCCCTGCGCCTGGGGGAAATGGCGCACCGCACCGAATCGGCCATCGAGATGATCGGCATCGAACATGTGCGCGCCGAAGACGTCGAACCCCTGCTGGACCATCTGGACGAGTTGCTGGAAGCCTTCCGCCGGATTCAGGTCGGCGGCGTTGGCGTGGCCAGCGCCGGCGCCGAGCAGCCGCATGAGCCATTGCCCAGCGCGCCCGATGTGCCCAGCGCGCCCGGCGCGCGGGCCGGATCGCCGGACTCGCCCGCCAGCGCCGCGCCAGCGCCTGCCATCGTGCGGGGCGAGGTGGCCGCGCCGGCGGCGTTGTCGCTGGTGCAAGCGCGGGCCGTGGCCAGCCAGGCGGTGCGGGTGCGCGCGCAACTGCTGGACCGGCTGCTCAATCAGGCCGGCGAGATGATGACCTCGCGCGCGCGGCTGCAAGCCGAGGCCAGCCAACTGCGCAACTCGCTCAACGACCTGACGGGCAACCTGGAGCGGCTGCGCCAGCAACTGCGCGACGTCGAGCTGCAAGCCGAAACGCAGATGCAGTCGCGCCTGGCGCAATCCAAGGATTCGCAGCAGAACTTCGACCCGCTGGAGTTCGACCGCTTCACGCGCATGCAGGAGCTCACGCGCATGATGGCCGAGTCGGTCAACGACGTGGCCACCGTCCAGCGCAGCCTGCAACGCTCACTGGAAGCCAGCGAGGACGATCTGGTGGCCCAGGCCCGGCAGTCGCGCGAACTTCAGCGCGATTTGCTGCGCACCCGCATGGTGGAGTTCGAGAGCATTTCGGAGCGGCTCTACCGCGTCGTGCGCCAGGCGGCCAAGGAACTCGACAAGCAGGTGCGGCTGGACATCGTCGGCGGCGCCATCGAAATGGACCGCGGCATTCTGGAGCGGATGACGCCGGCCTTCGAGCACCTGCTGCGCAACTGCGCCGTGCACGGCATCGAAGCGCCGGCGGCGCGCGGCGCGCTCGGCAAGGACCCGGTCGGCCAGATCACGGTAGAGGTACACCAGGCCGGCAACGACGTTTCGATCGAGTTCCGCGACGATGGCGCGGGGCTGGACATGGCCGGCATACGCGAGCGCGCGTTGCAAAAAGGCATACTCGCGCCCGGCCAGCCGGTCACCGACGCCGAACTGCGCGATCTGGTCTTCATGCCCGGCTTCAGCACCGTGACCGAAGTGACCGAACTGGCTGGCCGCGGCGTCGGCATGGACGTGGTGCGCACCGAGATGCAAGCCATCGGCGGGCGCATCGAAACCGAATCGGTACAGGGCAAGGGCGCGGCCTTCCGCCTGCTGCTGCCCCTGACCACCGCCGTCACGCACGTCGTGCTGGTGCGCGCCGACCACCTGGTTGCCGGCGTGCCGTCCAACCTGGTCGAAATCGTCCGCCGCGTACCGGCGCAGGAACTGAAGGCCGCCTACGAAAGCGGCCGCTACCGCCACGGCGACGAGGAACTGCCGTTTTATTGGGCCGGCGCCTTGCTCCAGAGTTCGGCGCGCAGCAGCGAACCATCCGCGCGCACCACGCCGGTGGTCATCTTCCGCTCCGCCGAGCGGCGCGTGGCCGTCCACGTGGACGAAGTGCTGGGCAACCAGGAAGTGGTGGTCAAGGCCCTGGGACCGCAACTGGCGCGGCTGCCCGGCCTGGTGGCCATGACCGCGCTGGCCTCCGGCGCCGTGGCCCTGATCTACAACCCGGTGGCGCTGGCCGCCGTGTATGGCCCGCAGGCCCGCGCGCTGCGTGTGGAGGCGGCGGCCTTGCAACCGGCGCCGCAGGCGGGCGCGGGCGCGCCGCGCTCCGACATTCCGCTGGTGCTGGTGGTGGACGACTCGATCACCGTGCGCCGCGTCACCCAGCGCCTGTTGCAGCGCGAGGGCTACCGCGTGGCGCTGGCCACCGACGGCTTGCAGGGGCTGGAGCGCCTGCAGGCCGAGCGGCCCGCCGTGGTGCTGTCGGACATCGAGATGCCGCGCATGGACGGCTTCGACTTCGTGCGCAACATCCGCGCCGACGACAAACTGCGCGACCTGCCGGTCATCATGATCACCTCGCGCATCGCCGCCAAGCACCGCGACCACGCGCGCGAGCTCGGCGTCGATCACTACCTGGGCAAGCCGTACTCCGAAGAGGAATTGATCGGCCTCATCAAGGACTACGTGCGCGCCGCCGCCGCCGCCAGCGCGACATGAATTCCCCAGCCTGCCGGGCCAAAGCTCACCAGGCCCTACCGCACCCGCCAGCGCCGCGCCGCCGCTGGCCACGCCAACAATCTTCATGGACGAGGTGATCGACTGGTTGAGCTTTTAGAGCCTGTTTATGATCTCAGCAGGCCCGCGCAGACACCTTTTCGGGATGGGATGCAAGGCGCAAACCGCAGCCATAGCCCCGCTATGGCGAGGATTTGCAACGCCGCAGAC
>WRJY01000294.1 GCA_009778355.1 Desulfovibrionaceae bacterium
ATTGCCGTCGTGGTGAAATTGGTAGACACGCTATCTTGAGGGGGTAGTGGCGAAAGCTGTGCGAGTTCGAGTCTCGCCGACGGCACCAGGGATAACGTTGAAACCGCCGGGGTCTGGCCTCCTGGCCTTGGCGGGCAATGAAGACAAGCGCGATGAATCTTGCCCCGTATCTTTCCGTACTGCTGTTCATCCTCGTGGGGCTGGCCGTCGGCGGTCTGTGCCTGGTCATGGGCGACTTTCTGCGGCCCCACACGCCGGATGCGGCCAAGAATTCTCCCTACGAGTGCGGCTTCGAGGCGTTCGAGGACGCGCGCATGAAGTTCGACGTGCGCTACTACCTCGTCGCCATCCTGTTCATCCTGTTCGACCTGGAAATCGCCTTTCTCTTTCCGTGGGCCGTGACGCTGCGCGAGGCCGGCGTCACCGGGTTCGTCGCGGTGCTGGTCTTCCTGGCGATCCTGGTGGTGGGCTTCGCCTACGAATGGAAGAAGGGCGCGCTGGAATGGGAGTGAAGGCCGCGCGCAAGCTTGTGGCTTGGGCCGCGCGCTCGTTGGAAATCCGCACATGAATGATCAGCTTCAGCAAAAGGGCTTTCTGCTCACCAGCGTGGACGCGGCGATGAACTGGGCCAAGACCGGTTCGCTGTGGCCCGTCACCTTCGGCCTGGCGTGCTGCGCCGTCGAGATGATGCACGCCGCCGCGGCGCGCTACGACATCGCGCGCTTCGGCGCCGAGGTGTTTCGCGCCAGTCCGCGCCAGTCCGACTTGATGATCGTGGCCGGTACGCTGACCAACAAGATGGCGCCCGCGCTGCGCAAGGTTTACGACCAGATGGCCGAGCCGCGCTGGGTGATTTCGATGGGTTCCTGCGCCAACGGCGGCGGCTATTACCACCACAGCTATGCGGTGGTGCGCGGCTGCGACCGCGTGGTGCCGGTGGATGTCTATGTGCCCGGCTGCCCGCCGACGGCGGAGGCGCTGCTGTACGGCCTGATCCAGTTGCAGCAGAAGGTGCGCCGCACCAACACGTTCGCGCGGGTGTGAGCATGTCTGATTTTGCAATTACCCCCGAAGCCCTGAAAGACGCCATCGCCGCCGCCCTGGGCGAGCAGGGGCAGCACGTCGGCATCGCGCTCGGCGAGGTCACGGTGACGGTTCCGGTGGCGTGCTACCGCGAGGTGATGCAGACGCTGCGCGACGAGCCGGGCTGCCGGTTCGAGCAGTTGATCGACTTGTGCGGCGTCGATTATTCGACTTACGGCGATGGCCGCTGGGAGGGGCCGCGCTTTGCCGCGGTGAGCCACCTGCTGTCGGTCAGTCTGAACCAGCGCGTGCGTGTGCGCGTGTTCTGCCCCGACGACGACTTTCCCGCGCTGCCCACGGTCACCGACCTGTGGAATTGCGCCAACTGGTTCGAGCGCGAGGCGTTCGATCTGTACGGCATCGTGTTCGATGGCCACGCCGATCTGCGCCGCATTCTCACCGACTACGGCTTCATCGGCCATCCGTTCCGCAAGGACTTCCCGCTCACCGGCCACGTCGAGATGCGCTACGACGCCGATCGCCAGCGCGTGGTGTACGAGCCGGTGTCGATCGAACCGCGTGAAATCACCCCGCGCGTGATCCGCGAGGACAACTACGGGGGGCTGAACTGACGCGCGCGCCCAGGCGGGCAGCGTCCGGCTTCGACTCATGGCTGAGATCAAGAACTACACCCTGAATTTCGGGCCCCAGCACCCGGCGGCGCACGGCGTGCTGCGCATGGTGCTCGAACTCGATGGCGAGGTCGTGCAGCGCGCCGACCCGCACGTCGGCCTGCTGCACCGCGCCACCGAGAAACTGGCAGAGCACAAGACCTTCATCCAGTCGCTGCCCTACATGGACCGGCTCGACTACGTGTCCATGATGTGCAACGAGCACGCCTATTGCCTGGCGATCGAAAAGCTCCTGGGCATCGAGGCGCCGGTTCGCGCGCAGTACATCCGCGTGCTTTTTTCCGAGATCACGCGTCTGCTCAACCACCTGATGTGGCTGGGCTCGCACGGCAACGACTGCGGTTCCTCCACCATCCTGATCTACACCTTCCGCGAGCGCGAGGACCTGTTCGACATGTACGAGGCGGCGTCGGGCGCGCGTATGCACGCGGCCTACTTCCGCCCGGGCGGCGTGTACCGCGACCTGCCCGATGCCATGCCGCAGTACCAGGCCAGCAAGGTGCGCGGCGCGTCGGTAGCCGCGGCGCGCAACCGCAGCCGCCAGGGCTCGCTGCTGGACTTCATCGACGACTTTGCCCAGCGTTTTCCGAAGCTGCTCGACGAGTACGAGACGCTGCTCACCGACAACCGCATCTGGAAGCAGCGCACCGTCGGCATCGGCGTGGTCTCGCCCGAGCGCGCGCTCAATCTGGGGCTCACCGGCCCCATGCTGCGCGGCTCCGGCGTCGCCTGGGACCTGCGCAAGAAGCAGCCCTACGAGGTTTACGACAGGGTCGATTTCGACATTCCGGTGGGCAAGAACGGCGACAGTTACGACCGCTACCTGGTGCGCATGGCCGAGATGCGCGAGGCAAACCGCATCATCAGGCAGTGCGTGGACTGGCTGCGCGCGAATCCCGGCCCGGTCATCGTCGAAAACCACAAAGTCGCTCCGCCCAGGCGCGAGGCGATGAAAACCAACATGGAAGAGCTGATCCACCACTTCAAGCTCTTTTCCGAAGGCATGCACGTGCCCGAAGGCGAGGCCTACGCGGCCATCGAACACCCGAAGGGCGAGTACGGCATCTACCTCATCAGCGACGGCGCCAACAAGCCCTATCGCATGAAGATCCGTCCGCCAGGGTTCGTGCACCTGTCCGCAATGGACGAACTGGCCAGGGGCCACATGCTGGCCGATGTGGTGGCCATCATGGGCACGCTGGACGTCGTGTTTGGAGAGATCGATCGATGAGCGAGAGCGTTGGATCGGTGAAACAAGCGCCGCTGTCGGCGGCCACGCTGGAGCGCTTCGCGCGCGAGGCGGCCAAGTACCCGGCGGATCAGCGGCAGTCGGCCGTCATGGCCTGCCTGTCGATCATCCAGCAGGAGCGCGGCTGGGTCAGCCCTGAAAGCGAGTTGGCGGTGGCCGGCTACCTGGGCATGCCGCCGATGGCCGTGCACGAGGTCACCACGTTCTACAACATGTACAACCAGAAGCCGGTGGGGCGCTTCAAGCTGAACGTGTGCACCAATGCGCCGTGCATGTTCGCCGGCGGCCCGCAGGCATTGCAGCATCTGTGCGACAAGCTCGGCGTCGAGCCTCACGGCACCACGGCGGACGGCCTGTTCACCGTGCAGCCGTGCGAATGCCTGGGCGCGTGCGGCGATGCGCCGGTGATGCTGGTCAACGACCGGCACATGTGCAGCTTCATGTCCAGCGACAAGCTCGACCAGCTCGTCGATGGCTTGCGCACCGCGGAGGACTAGTCATGGCGCGCGTGCAAGACATCCTCGCGAAGTTCCAGGCCAGGGGCGTGGAAACCTGCTTTCATGGCCGCCACATCAAGCCGCAGATCTACGCCGGCCTGAACGGCGGCAACTGGGGCCTGAAGGACTACGAGGCGCGCGGCGGCTATGCCGCGCTGCGCAAGGTGCTGGGCCGCGACGGCGGGCCGGGCATGACGCAGGACGAGGTGATCGCCATGCTCAAGGCATCCGGCCTGCGCGGGCGCGGCGGCGCGGGCTTTCCCACCGGGCTGAAGTGGAGCTTCATGCCGCGCAACTTTCCCGGCCAGAAGTACCTGGTGTGCAACTCCGACGAGGGCGAGCCGGGCACCTTCAAGGACCGCGACATCCTCATGTACAACCCCCACGCCGTGATCGAGGGCATGGCCATCGGCGGCTACGCCATGGGCGCCAGCGTGGGCTACAACTACATCCACGGCGAGATATTCCAGGTCTACGAGCGTTTCGAGGCCGCCATCGAGCAGGCGCGCGCCGCCGGTTACCTGGGGCAGGGCATCATGGGCAGCGCGGTGGACTTCCAGTTGCACGCGCACCACGGCTTCGGCGCCTACGTCTGCGGCGAGGAAACGGGCCTGCTCGAATCGCTGGAAGGCAAAAAAGGCCAGCCGCGCTTCAAGCCGCCGTTTCCGGCCAGCTTTGGCCTGTACGGCAAGCCGACCACCATCAACAACACCGAGACCTTCGCCGCCGCGCCGTGGATCATCCGCAACGGCGCGCAGGCGTACCTGGAATGCGGCAAGCCCAACAACGGCGGCACCAAGATTTTTTCCATTCAGGGCGATGTCGAGCGGCCCGGCAACTACGAGGTTCCGCTGGGCACGCCGTTCGCCGCGCTGCTGGAACTGGCCGGCGGCGTGCGCGGCGGCAGGCCGCTGAAGGCGGTGATTCCGGGCGGCTCGTCCTCGCCCGTGCTGCCGGCCGACATCATCATGCAGTGCACGATGGACTACGACGCCATCGCCAAGGCCGGTTCCATGCTGGGCTCCGGCGCGGTGATGGTGATGGACGATTCGCGCGACATGGTGCAGGTGCTGCTGCGTCTGTCGTACTTCTACATGCACGAATCCTGCGGGCAGTGCACGCCGTGCCGCGAGGGCACGGGCTGGCTGTGGCGCATGGTGGGCCGCATCCAGCGCGGCCAGGGCCGGCCGGAAGACCTGGCCACGCTCGACAGCGTGGCTGAAAACATCATGGGACGCACCGTCTGCGCGCTTGGCGACGCCGCCGCCATGCCGGTGCGCGCCATGCTCAAGCACTTCCGCCACGAGTTCGCGGCCAAGATCGAAGCCGCGCAGGCGGCCTGAGCGAGAACCGAATCGGACGAACAAGCCCATGGTTGAAATCGAAATCGACGGCAAGAAGGTCGAAGTGCCCGAAGGCAGCATGGTCATGCATGCCGCCGAAAAGGCCGGCGCCTACATTCCGCACTTCTGCTACCACAAGAAACTGTCCATCGCCGCCAGTTGCCGCATGTGCCTGGTCGATGTCGAGAAAGCGCCCAAGCCGATGCCGGCCTGCGCCACCGCCGTCACGCAGGGCATGGTTGTGCGCACCCATACCGACAAGGCGGTGAAGGCGCAGAAGGCGGTGATGGAGTTCCTGCTCATCAACCACCCGCTCGATTGCCCCATCTGCGACCAGGGCGGCGAGTGCCAGTTGCAGGACCTGGCCGTGGGCTACGGCGGCGGCGCCTCGCGCTACCACGAAGACAAGCGCGTAGTGCATAGCAAGGACGTGGGGCCGCTGATCTCGATGCAGGAAATGAGCCGCTGCATCCAGTGCACCCGCTGCGTGCGCTTCGGGCAGGAGATCGCCGGCGTCATGGAACTGGGCATGTCCAACCGCGGCGAGCAGGCCCAGATCGAAACCTTCGTCGGCAACTCGGTGGACTCCGAGCTGTCGGGCAACATGATCGACACCTGCCCGGTCGGCGCGCTCACCAGCAAACCCTTCCGCTACAGCGCCCGCACCTGGGAGCTGTCGCGCCGCAAGAGCGTCAGCCCGCACGATTCGACCGGCGCCAACCTGATCGTGCAGGTCAAGAACAACCGGGTGATGCGCGTCGTTCCGTTCGAGAACGAGGCCGTCAACGAATGCTGGATCGCCGACCGCGACCGTTTTTCGTATGAAGCCCTGAACGGCGAGCAGCGCCTGACCAGACCCATGCTCAAGCAGGGCGGCCAGTGGCAAGAGGTGGACTGGCAGACCGCGCTGGACTACGTGGTGCATGGCCTGGAGCACATCAAGGCCGAGCATGGCGCCGGCGCCATCGGCGCGCTGCTCAGCCCGCACGGCACGCTCGAAGAGCTGTATCTGGCCGGCGCGCTGGTGCGCGGCCTGGGCAGCCAGAACATCGACCATCGGCTGCGCCACCAGCAGTTCGCGCCGTTCGAGGGCGTGCGCTGGCTGGGGATGCCGATCGCGTCGCTGTCGCGCCTGCAAAGCGCGCTGGTGGTCGGCTCCAATCTGCGCAAGGATCATCCCTTGTTCGCGCAGCGCATCAGGCAGTCGGCGCGCCACGGTTGCGCGGTGTCGGCCATCACGTCGGTTGAACTGCTGAAGAACGCCGATGCCTGGGCCATGCCGCTGGCCGCCATGCTGCTGGGCCAGGCCGGCGATTGGGCGGCGCAACTGGCCGGCGTGGCGGCGGCGGTGGCGGCCGAAAAAGGGGTGCCGGCGCCTGTGGCCGGGCAGCAAGCCAGCGAAGGCGCCAAGGTCATCGCCCAATCGCTGCTGGCGGGCGAGCGCAAGGCCATCTTGCTGGGCAACGCCGCCGCGCATCACCCGGATGCGTCCGGCCTGCTGGCGCTGTGCCAGTGGATCGGCGAGCAGACCGGCGCGGTGGTGGGTTATCTCACCGAAGCGGCCAACACGGTGGGCGCGCAACTGGCTGGCGCCCTGCCGGGGGCCAATGGCCTGAATGCCGCACAGATGCTGAAAGGCGGCCTGAAGGCGGCGCTGCTGCTCCATTGCGAGCCTGGCCCCGATACCGCTGGCCGCGCCCTGTCGGGCTGCGACATGGTGGTCACGCTCAGCCCCTTCAAGGCCAACATGGAGGTGAGCGACGTGCTGCTGCCGATCGCGCCGTTCACCGAAACCTCGGGCACCTTCGTCAACGCCGAAGGGCGCGCGCAGAGCTTTCACGCCGTGGTGCGCCCCTTGGGCGAGACGCGCCCGGCCTGGAAGGTGTTGCGGGTGCTGGCCGACATGCTGGGCGTGGAGCAGACGCCGTTCGACTCTTCTCAAGAGGTGCTGGCGCAGGCCCTGCCGGCGGCCCGGGTGGCCGCTGACCGGTTGAGCAACCGCACGTCGGCGGCCAGCGGCGCGGCTGGCGGCGCGGCGAGCGTGCCCACGGTGGGGATTTACCAGTTGGATGGCATCGTGCGGCGCGCGCCCTCGTTGCGGATGACCGCCGATGCGCGCGAAGGAGCAGCGGCATGATCGATATGCTCTACAACAGCGGGCTGCAACTGTTTGGCGGCTTCTGGTGGACAGGTCTCGCGTGGCCGGTGATCTGGGCCTTGCTGAAGATCGTGGTGATTCTGGTGCCGCTGCTGCTGGCGGTGGCGTATCTGACGCTTTGGGAGCGCAGGCTGCTCGGCTTCATGCAGGTGCGCTATGGGCCGAACCGCGTCGGTCCCGCGGGGCTGTTGCAGCCGATTGCGGACGCGGTCAAGTTGCTGTTCAAGGAAATCATTCGCCCGACGGCGGCCAGCAAGGGGCTGTTCTTCCTGGCGCCGACGCTGGCCATCATGCCGGCATTGGCCGCCTGGGCCGTGGTGCCTTTCGGCCCCGACCTGGCGCTGGCCAACGTCAACGCGGGCCTGCTGCTGGTGATGGCCATCACCTCGATCGAGGTCTATGGCGTGGTCATCGCCGGCTGGGCTTCCAACTCGAAGTACGCCTTTTTGGGCGCGCTGCGCGCGTCGGCCCAGATGGTCAGCTACGAGATCGCCATGGGCTTTTGCTTTTTGGTGGTGCTGATGGTGTCGGGCAGCATGAATCTGTCCGAAATCGTGCTGGGGCAGGGCAAGGGCATGGCCGCAGACATGGGGCTGAACTTCCTGTCCTGGAACTGGCTGCCCCTGTTGCCGATTTTCTTCGTTTACCTGATTTCCGGCGTGGCCGAAACCAACCGCCATCCGTTCGACGTGGTGGAAGGCGAGGCCGAAATCGTCGCCGGCCACATGGTCGAGTACTCGGGCATGGGTTTCGCGGTGTTCTTCCTGGCCGAATACGCCAGCATGTGGCTGGTGTCCATGCTGGCCGTCATCATGTTTCTGGGCGGGTGGCTGTCGCCGGTGGCGTTCCTCGACTTCATTCCGGGCTGGATCTGGCTGGGCATCAAGGTCTGCGTCATGGTGTCCATGTTCATCTGGATCCGCGCCACGTTCCCGCGCTTCCGCTACGACCAGATCATGCGTCTGGGCTGGAAGATCTTCATTCCCGTCACGCTCGTCTGGCTGCTCGTCGTGGGCTTGTGGATGTTCAGCCCATGGAACATCTGGCATTGAAGGCGGAGGACAAAACACACATGGCTTCCGTAACTTCCCGTTTTTCGATTCGCGACTTCTTCAAGAGCTTCATGCTCGTGGAGTTGTTCAAGGGCATGACTCTGACCGGGCGCTACGCCTTCAGGCGCAAGGTGACGGTCATGTACCCGGAGGAAAAAACGCCGCTGTCGCCGCGTTTTCGCGGCCTGCACGCCTTGCGCCGCTATGACAACGGCGAGGAGCGTTGCATCGCCTGCAAACTGTGCGAGGCGGCGTGCCCCGCGATGGCCATCACCATCGAGGTGGGGCAGCGCGAGGACGGCTCGCGCCGCACGACCCGCTACGACATCGACCTGACCAAGTGCATCTTCTGCGGCTTCTGCGAGGAAAGCTGCCCGGTCGATTCGATCGTCGAGACGCAGGTCTTCGAGTACCACGGCGAAAAACGGGGCGACCTGTATTTCACCAAGGACATGCTGCTGGCCGTGGGCGATCGCTACGAGCCCGAGATCGCGGCCGCCAAGGCCGCGGACGCCAAATACCGTTGAGGGCGTTTCACACCGCAACAGCCACCATGGACGTCAAGACTGCCTTCTTCTACTTGTTCTCACTCGTAATGCTGTTCGCGGCATTCCGGGTGATTACCGCGCGCAACCCGGTGCACGCGGTGCTGTATCTCATGCTCGCCTTTTCGCAGGCGTCCGGCATCTGGCTGCTGCTCAAGGCCGAGTTCCTGGCCATCGCGCTGGTGCTGGTGTATCTGGGCGCGGTGATGGTGCTGTTTCTGTTCGTGGTGATGATGCTGGACATCAGCATCGACAGCCTGCGGCAGGGCTTCTGGCGTCATTTCCCGCTGGCGCTGGGCATCGGCGCCGTGGTTTCGCTGGAAATGGCGATGGTGCTGTTCGGCGGCTTTCGCATCAGCGAGGCGCCGGTTGCGCCCGAAGCCGCGGCCAGCGCGGCCAGCCAGGCGCTCCAATACTCCAATACCAAGGCGTTGGGTTCGCTGCTCTACACCCAATACCTGTATCCGGTCGAAATCGCCGCGGTGATTCTGCTGGTGGCGATGGTGGCCGCGATTGCGCTCACGCTGCGCGAGCGCAAGGACAGCAAGCGGATCGACCCGTCGATGCAGGTGCATGTGCGCGCACGCGAGCGTTTTGAAATGGTCAAGCTGGCGCCCACGCGGGCCGCGCCGCCGCCCGCCGCCGATGCCGCCCCGGCTTCTACCGCGTCCGCGCAGGAGGTCAAGCCATGACGCTGACACTGGCTCACTACCTGACCCTGGGCGCGATTCTGTTCGCGCTTGCCGTGGTCGGCATCTTTCTGAACCGCAAGAACCTGATCGTGCTGCTGATGGCCATCGAGTTGATGCTGCTGGCCGTGAATCTCAATTTCGTCGCCTTCTCCTACTTTTTGGGCGACATGCACGGGCAGGTGTTCGTGTTCTTCATTCTCACGGTGGCGGCGGCGGAGTCGGCCATCGGGCTGGCGATCCTGATGCTGCTGTTCCGCGCCAAGTCCAGCATCAACGTGGACGAACTCAATTCGCTGAAAGGGTAAACACGTCATGAACCAGACCCTTTCCTCGGCCATGCTGCTGGCGGTGCCGTTGGCGCCGCTGGCCGGTTCGCTGATCGCGGGCATTTTCGGCACCGCCTTCGGCGGCAACCGGATCGGTCGCGCGGCATCGCATTCGGTCACCATTCTGGGCGTGCTGATCGCCTTCGTTCTTTCGGCCATCACGTTGAACAGCGTCATGGCCGATGGCGCCCGCTTCAACCAGACCATCTACGAATGGATGATGGTCGGCGGCTTGAAGATGGAGGTGGGCTTTCTGATCGACAGCCTGGCCGCCACCATGATGTGCGTGGTGACCTTCGTGTCCCTGATGGTGCATATCTACACCATCGGCTACATGGCCGACGACGATGGCTACGACCGCTTCTTCTCGTACATCTCGCTGTTCACCTTCTCGATGCTGATGCTCGTCATGAGCAACAACTTCCTGCAACTGTTCTTCGGCTGGGAGGCGGTCGGGCTGGTGTCGTATCTGCTGATCGGTTTCTGGTTCAACAAATCGACCGCCATCTTCGCCAACATGAAGGCGTTCATCGTCAACCGCGTGGGCGACTTCGGCTTCATCCTCGGCATCGGCCTGATTGCCGCCTATGCCGGCACGCTGAATTACGGCGAGGTGTTTGCCAAGGCGAACGGGCTGGCCGCCCTGGGCTTTCCGGGCACCGACTGGATGCTGATGACCGTGATCTGCATCTGCCTGTTCATCGGCGCCATGGGCAAGTCGGCGCAGTTTCCGCTGCACGTATGGCTGCCCGACTCGATGGAAGGCCCGACGCCGATCTCCGCCCTGATCCACGCCGCCACCATGGTCACGGCGGGCATCTTCATGGTGGCGCGCATGTCGCCGCTGTTCGAGTTGTCGGACACCGCGCTGAATTTCGTGCTGATCATCGGCGCCATCACGGCCCTGTTCATGGGCTTTCTGGGCATCATCCAGAACGACATCAAGCGCGTGGTGGCCTATTCGACCCTGTCGCAACTCGGCTACATGACGGTGGCGCTGGGCGCTTCGGCGTACTCGGCGGCGGTGTTCCACCTCATGACCCATGCGTTCTTCAAGGCGCTGCTGTTTCTGGCTGCCGGTTCGGTCATCATCGGGCTGCACCACAACCAGGACATTCGCTGGATGGGCGGCGTGCGCAAGTACATGCCCATTACCTGGCTTACTTTCCTGCTGGGGTCGCTGGCGCTGATCGGCACGCCGTTCTTCTCGGGCTTTTACTCCAAGGACGCGATCATCGAGGCGGTGCACGCCAGCCATCTGCCAGCGGCCGGCTTTGCCTATGGCGCGGTGCTGGCCGGGGTGTTCGTCACGGCGTTCTATTCGTTCCGTCTTTACTTCCTGGTGTTTCACGGCAAGGAGCGCTACGACCAGAACCCCGACGCGCATCACGGCGATCACCATGATGGGCACGGGCACGCCAGCAAACCGCATGAATCGCCCTGGGTGGTGTGGCTGCCGCTGGTGTTGCTGGCGATCCCGTCGGTCGTGATCGGCGCCATGACGCTGATGCCGATGCTGCCGGGCGGGTTCTTCGCCGGCGCGATTCACGTCGATGCGGCGCGCCACGCGGCCATGTCCACGCTGGCCGGGGAAATCCACGGCTGGCTGCCGATGGCGCAGCACGGCTTCATGGCGGCGCCGTTTTGGCTGGCGCTGGCCGGGGTGGCGTCGGCCTGGTACATGTACATGATCAACCCGGCCCTGCCGGCGGGCATCCGGCGCGCGTTCGAGCCGGTGTACAAGCTGCTCGACAACAAGTACTACATGGACTGGTTCAACGAGAACGTCATCGCCCGTGGCGCCCGTTTGCTCGGCACCGGCTTGTGGCAGGGCGGCGATCGGGGGGTGATCGACGGCGCCATCGTCGATGGTTCGTGGAAGCTGGTGGGCAGGGTTTCCGGCGCGGTGCGCCGGATTCAGTCCGGCTACCTGTATCACTATGCGCTGGTGATGATTCTGGGGGTGTTCGTGCTGATGACGTATTTCGTCTGGAACGAGCAATTGATGACGTGGATGCGCCTCATCGGGCTCAGCAAATAACGGAGAGCGGGATAACGACATGGGTTGGTTGAGCCTTGCCATCTGGACGCCGATCGTCATCGGCGCCGTGCTGCTGGCATTGGGCCGGGAGAGCCAGGCGCCGCTGGTGCGCTGGATTGCGCTCATCGGTTCACTGGTCAGCTTTCTGCTCACGCTGCCGCTGTACGGCGGCTTCACGCTCGGCACCGCCGAGATGCAATTCGTCGAGAAGGCGCGCTGGATCGACCGTTTCAACGTCAATTACCACCTGGGGGTGGATGGCTTGTCGGTGTGGTTCGTGCTGCTCACGGCCTTCATCACGGTGATCGTCGTCATCGCCGGCTGGGAGGTAATTCAGCGCAAGGTCAACCAGTACATGGCGGCCTTCCTGATTCTTTCGGGCTTGATGATCGGCGTGTTCTGTGCGCTCGATGGCGTGCTGTTCTACGTCTTCTTCGAGGCCACGCTGATTCCGATGTACCTCATCATCGGCATCTGGGGCGGCCCCAACAAGATTTACGCCGCGTTCAAGTTCTTCCTGTA
>WRJY01000295.1 GCA_009778355.1 Desulfovibrionaceae bacterium
CCAATCGGTATCGCTGCGGTTTGCGCCTTGCCCTGAACGCGAATCCATCGGTTTCATTGCGCGCCACCATTGATGTGACACGACACTAGGCCACTTCGCGGCAAGAAGTGCCCGTCAGCCGTCAGTGCACCAATTCGTCTCTTTTTTGTTACAAATGTTGCAAAAATGTTGCGCCACAGCGAAAAACATCGAACGACCGTGCTTTTTGGACTATACTTGCGAATGCGCGGTGAGAACCTCCTCACTGACGACAGTTGTCTCCTCCACCCCTTCAATAGGTGGATTCAAGCCCCGTACCGTCAGGTCCGGGGCTTTTTTTTGGGTGCGCCGCGCATGGTACGGCTCCGGCGCGGCTGGCGGGTTCGTATGATTGCTGCTTTTTCGGCCCCCTTCGCGCCATCATGTCATCGCTCTCTTCCACCCACGCCGCGCCGCCCGATTTCACCGACCATCTCAAGCGGGTGCTGACCGCGCGGGTCTATGACGTGGCGATCGAAACCAGCCTCGAACCCGCCCGCAACCTGAGCCGCCGGCTGCACAACAAGGTGCTGCTCAAGCGCGAGGACCAGCAGCCGGTGTTCAGCTTCAAGCTGCGCGGGGCCTACAACAAGATGGCGCACCTGACGCCGGAGCAGTTGCGCGCAGGCGTGATCTGCGCCAGCGCGGGCAACCATGCCCAGGGCGTGGCACTGGGGGCGCACCGGCTTGGCACGCGCGCGGTGGTGGTGATGCCGACCACCACGCCGCAGCTCAAGGTGGAGGCCGTCAAGGCGCTGGGCGGCGAGGTGGTGCTGGCCGGCGACAGCTATTCCGACGCCTACGAGCACGCCGTCAGGTTGCAGGACGAGCAGGGCTTGACTTTCATTCACCCGTTCGATGATCCGCTGGTGATCGCCGGCCAGGGCACCATCGGCATGGAAATTTTGCGCCAGCACCAGGGGCCGCTGGACGCGGTGTTCGTGGCCATCGGCGGCGGCGGGCTGATCAGCGGCGTGGGGGCGTACATCAAGGCGGTGCGGCCCGAGGTGAAGGTGATCGGCGTGCAGATGACTGATTCGGACGCCATGGCGCGCTCGGTGGCGGCGGGCGAGCGCGTGCAACTGGCCGACGTGGGCCTGTTCGCCGACGGCACCGCCGTCAAGCTGGTGGGGCAGGAGACTTTCCGCCTGACGCGCCAGGTGGCCGACGAGTTCATCACCGTGGACACCGACACCGTGTGCGCCGCCATCAAGGACGTGTTCGTCGATACGCGCAGCATCGTCGAGCCTTCGGGCGCCATGGCGGTGGCGGCGGTCAAGCAGTACGCCGCCACGCACAAGGCCAGGGGCGAGACCTACGTGGCCGTGCTGTGCGGCGCCAACATGAACTTCGACCGCCTGCGCTTCGTCGCCGAGCGCGCCGAGGTGGGCGAGGAGCGCGAGGCGTTGCTGGCCGTCACCATTCCCGAGGAGCGCGGCAGCTTCCGGCGCTTTTGCCAGCTCATCGGCCAGTTGCCGGGCGGGCCGCGCAACGTAACCGAGTTCAACTACCGCATCAGCGACGCCGGCCAGGCGCACGTGTTCGTCGGCGTGACCACCGCAGGCAAGGGCGAATCGCCGCGCATTGCCGCCGCCTTCGAGCGCGCGGGCTTTTCGGCCATCGACCTGACGCACGACGAACTGGCCAAGGAGCACGTGCGCTACATGGTGGGCGGCCATTCGCCGCTGGCGCAGCACGAGCGGCTGCTGCGCTTCGTCTTCCCCGAGCGGCCCGGCGCGCTGATGAAGTTCCTGAGCCTGATGCAGCCCAGTTGGAACATCAGCCTGTTCCACTACCGCCACCAGGGCGCGGACTACGGCCACATCCTGGTCGGCCTGCAAGTGCCCGAAGCCGACGACGCGGCGTTCCGGCGCTTTCTGCAAGACCTGAACTACCCCTGGGTGGAAGAGACCGGCAACCCGGCGTACAAGCTGTTTCTCAAGGGTTGACCGGTGCCCTGACCGGCGCTCTCACTGCGGCAGCCGCTGGCCCTGACAGCGCGTGGCCGCCCAGACCCGGCGGCATCATCGCCGGCGCGGGCCGCGCGGGGGCCGCGGCATCGCTGGCGCTGGAACGCGCTGAGAGCGGCGGCATCTCCAGCCGCGCCTGCTCATCGCCCGCCGCCAGCACCACGGCGCTGGGCGTGACCGATTGCAGCGTCCAGCCGCCTTCCACGCCCTCCAGCGCCGCGCCCGCGCGCACGGGCCGGGGCGGCTTGCCGTCCACGGCGATCAGCGCGGCGCCGTGGCTGCCCTGCGTGACGATGCCGCGCAGCGTCAGCCGGCTGGTAATGTCCGACGCCGGCGCGGCAGCGGTCGCGGAACCGGGCACGCCCAGCACCCGCCCCACGGCGCGGGCATCGGGCGCCGCCGCGCCCGGCAAAGGGCCGCCCGCCGCCGGCGCGTCCACCAGCGTCCCCCCGCCACCCGCCCGCAGCGCCCAGAACAGCGCGCTGCCCGCCGCCAGCGCCCAGACCAACGCCGCGGCCAGTCCGGTCGCCAAGCGGGGAGACAAACGCCACTTCATGGCGTGTAAACAAGCAGGAAGATCATGGACAGACGATTATCATTGAACACGCTCAAAGCTCACAGGCTGTATCCATGACCAAATTGCCCTCCTCCGTGGCACGGCTGCGCCGTGCGCTCGGCTTCACGCTGATCGAACTGATGGTGGTGCTGGTCATCATCGGCGTGCTGGCCGCGCTGATCGTGCCCAACGTGCTCGACCGCGCCGACGACGCCCGCGCCACCGCCGCGCGCACCGACGTGAACAACATCATGCAGGCGCTCAAGCTCTACAAGCTGGACAACCAGCGTTTTCCCACCGCCGAGCAGGGCTTGCAGGCGCTGGTGGCGCGGCCCGCCACCGCGCCGGAGCCGATGAACTGGAAGCGGCCCTACCTCGAAAAACTGCCCAACGACCCCTGGGGCAACCCGTACCAGTACCTCAACCCCGGCGTGAAAGGCGAGGTGGACGTGATGAGCCTCGGCGCCGACGGCAAGCCCGGCGGCGAGGGCAAGGACGCCGACATCGGCAGTTGGCAATAAGCGCCGTTCCGGTCATTCGCCATGCCCCGCGGTTTCACTCTGATCGAGTTGATAGTGGTGCTGGCCATCGTCGCGCTGGGCACGGCGCTGGCGGCGCTGGCGCTGCCCGATTCGCGCGGCACGGCGCTGACGCGCGATGCCGAGCGGCTGGCCGCCCTGCTGGAATCGGCCCGCGCGCAGTCGCGCACCGCCGGCGTGCCAGTGCGTTGGCGGCCCACGGCGGACGGCTTTGCCTTCGACGGCCTGCCGCCCACCGCCCCCAAGCTGCCCGGCCGCTGGCTGGACGCGCAAACCGCCGTCATCGGCAACGCGCCGCTGCTGCTGGGGCCGGACCCGGTGATTGGCGCGCAGGCGGTGATGCTGCACCCCGCCGGCGCCAGCCAGCCGCTGTTGCGCGTGAGCACCGACGGCCTGCGCCCGTTCGACGTGGAGCAACTCCAGTGACGCAGGCGGCCCGCCGCGCCGGTTTCACTTTGGTGGAAGTCATGGTCGCCCTGGCCATCACCGCCATCGTGCTGATCGCTGGCCTGAAAGCCACCGCCGCCCTGACCGACAACGCCGACCGCCAGGGCGCCGTGCTGCTGGCCCAGCTATGCGCCGAGAACAAGCTAATCGAGCTGCGCCTGGCGCGCCGCTTGCCGCCGGTGGGCGACATCAACAGCGACTGCGTGCAGGCCGGTCGCGCGCTGCAAGTGACGCAGACCGTGCGCCCCACGCCCAACCCCAACTTCCGCCGCGTCGAGGCCGACGTGGGCGAAAACGGCCATTCGATCGTGCAGGTGGTTGCCATCATCGGCAGGAACTGAGGCGGTTGATTCATGCATGAACGTTACGCCGCGCCCCCTCTGCCCAACTCCTCTCCCGCGAGGGGAGAGGGACTTGTCTTGCTCCCCTTTCCCCCTGAAAGTTGTCGCCAAAGGGAAAGTCAGTTACGCCCTCCCCCGCTGGGGGAGGGCAGGGGTGGGGGCCAGCGGCGTTTCCACTGGTACGGCTGTTGCCCCCATCCCAACCGTCCCCAAAAGGAGGAAGGAGCAAAACATTCAGCGCCGTTTTGCGACAGCCTCCTCGCGGGAGAGAGGTTCGGGAAGAGATTGCAAGCGTTTCCAGGCTGGATCAATCCGGCTTCGCTTCAGCGCGGCTTCACCCTGGTCGAGGTGCTGGTGGCGCTGGCGATCATGGCGGTGATGGCGGCGCTGACCTGGCGCGGCATCGACGGCATGGTGCGCGCGCAAGAGGCCACGCGCCGCTACAGCGATGACGTGCTGGCGCTGCAAGCCGGCCTGACGCAGTGGCGCGCCGACCTCGACGCCCTGATGAGCTGGCCGCGCGAGAACGGCGCCATGCCCTCCGGCGCCGCTGGCCGCCGCAGCCTGGCCTGGAACGGCAGCGTGTTGCGCATCACCCGCATGTTGACCGATACCCCCGCCGCCGGCCTGCGCGTGGTGGCCTGGACGCGGCGCGGCAGCGATGGCCAGTGGCTGCGCTGGCAGTCGCTGCCGGTGCTTTCGCAGACCGCCTGGATCGCCGCCTGGAACGAGGCCGCGCGCTGGGCCCAAGGTGCTGAACAAGGCGCGCTGCCGGGCGGCGCGCAGGCGGTCGCCGTGGCCGGGCTGCAAGACTGGCAACTGCTGTACTTTCGCAACAACGCCTGGACCAACCCGCTGTCCAGCGGCGCGGAAGGGGTGGACAACACCAACGCCCTGCCCGACGGCGTGCGGCTGACGATCACCCTGGCGCCCGGCCAGAGCCTGACCGGGCCGATGCAAATCGACTGGGTGCGGCCCGATTTCGGAGGCGCGCAATGAGGTTGCCGCGCCGCCGCGCCCGCCAGCAAGGGGCCGCGCTGCTGGCCGCCATGATCGTCGTCGCCCTGGTGGCTGCGCTGGCCGCCGCCGCGCTGTGGCGGCAGTGGCGCGGCGTCGAGGTCGAAAGCGCCGAGCGCGCGCGCGTGCAGTCGTCCTGGCTGCTCACCGGCGCGCTGGACTGGGGCCGGCTGATCCTGGCCGGCGATCTGCGCGAGTCCAGCACCGACCACCTGTCCGAACCCTGGGCCATGCCGCTGGCCGAGGCGCGCCTGTCCACCTTTCTGGCCGCGGGCGAGTCCAGCGCCGGCGCCGACCGCGACGCCTTCCTCTCCGGCCAGATCACCGATTTGCAGTCGCGCCTGAACGTCATGAACCTGGTGGCGGGCGACGGACAGCAGGCGAAGGCGCGTTTCCAGCGCTTGTTCCAGCAACTCGGGCTGCCCGCCAGCGAACTGGAGGCGCTGTCCAGAAACCTCGAACGCGCCAACGCCGCCATGCAGTCCAACAACACCGGCGCCAATGCCGCCGACGCGCCGCTGCTGCCGCGCCGCTACGGCCAGCTCGCCTGGCTGGGCGTCGCGCCCGAAACGCTGGAGGCGCTGCGCCCTTACGTCACCGTGCTGCCGGTGTCCACGGCCATCACGCCGGTCAACCTGAACACGGCCAGCGCGCTGGCGATCGAGGCCGCCCTGCTGATCGATCTGGCCGACGCCCAGCGGCTGGTCGCCGCGCGCGACCGCTCGCCGTTCAAGAACACGCAAGACGCCGCCGCGCTGCTGAACTCGCAACCCGACCTGACCTGGGCCAGCGTGCAGTCGAGCTACTTTGAAATCCGTGGCCGCCTGCGCCTGGACGACATGGTGCTGCAAGAGGTGGCCGTGGTGCGGCGCTTCAACGATCCCAACCGCCGCGGCGTCATCACCCTGTGGCGCGAGCGCGAATCCATCGCCGCGCCCTTGGCGGCGGCTGCCTACAATCGTCCCGAATGAGTCTGCTGCTGCTCGCCTTGCCGCCTGGACCGCCAGGCAGTTACGACTACGCCACCTCCGCCGATGGTCAGAGCGTGGCCGCGCACGGCCATGCCAGCGCGGCGCTGCTGCCGCCGGCCGGGCGCGGCGTGGAAGTGGTTGCCGTGGCGCCGGCCACGCTGCTGTCCTGGCGGCGGCTGGCGCTGCCGCGCAGCGTCGGCCCCGGCTCGCCGCGCCTGCGCGCCACGCTGGCCGGCCTGCTCGAAGAACAGTTGCTGGACGAGCCGGAGCAACTGCACTTTGCCCTCGACCCCGACGCCAGCGCCGGCGGCCAGGTCTGGGTGGCGGCGTGCGACAAGGACTGGCTGGCGGCGCACTTGCGCGCGCTGGACGCCGCCGAGCGGCCGGTCAACCGCATCGTGCCCGAGTTGCATCCGCGCGCGGGCGACCTGCGCCTGATCGTCACCGGCGAGCCCGCGCACCCCTGGGTGCTGATGAGCGGCAACGGCGTGCCCGGCGGCGCGCAAGCTCTGCCGCTGACGCCGGGCGCGCTGGCCTTGCTGGACAGCGCCGCCGCCGGCGAACAGGCCGAGCTGCTGGCCGAGCCCGCCGTGGCCGCGCTGGCCGAGCAGGCGCTCAACCGCCGCATCGTCATCCAGCCGCCGGCCCAACGGCTGCTGGCGGCCAGCCGCTCGCCCTGGGACCTGGCACAGTTCGACCTGGCCCGCACCGGCGCCGCACGGGCCGCCCGGCGCATGGGCGCGCTCTGGCGCGACTTCGTGCACGCGCCAGCCTGGCGGCCCGCGCGCTGGGGCTTGGCCTTGCTGCTGCTGGTTCATCTGATTGGCATCAACATCTGGGCGAAAAGCACGCAGCAAGAATTGGCCGCGCGCCGCGCCCGGATCGACGCCGCGCTGACCCAAACCTTCCCGCAGGTCAAGGTAGTGATCGATGCGCCGGTGCAAATGGCCAAGGAAATTGCCGCGCTGCGCCAGTCCACCGGCGCCGCCTCGGCCCGCGATCTGGAGCCGATGCTCGACGCCCTGGGGCAGTACACAACCGTTCCCGCCGCGCCGGACGCCATTGAATTCACGGCGGGCCAATTGCGCGTGAAAGGCGCGCACTTGGCCGCCGACGCACTGGCCGAGGCCAACCAGCGCCTGCGTCCGCTCGGCTACCAATTGCAGGCCGACGCCGACGGCGCGCTGCTGCGCCAGGAGGCTGCGCCATGAAGCCGGACGCCTTGACCAGCGCATGGCAGCGGCTGCACGCGCGCGAGCGCCGCCTGATCGTTCTCGCCGCCGCCATCGTCGTGCTGGCGCTGCTGTGGTGGCTGGGGCTGGCCCCGGCCTTGCGCACGCTGCGCGAAGCGGGCAGCCAGCGCGCGGCGTTGCAAGCGCAGGCACAGCAAATGCAGCAGCTCGCGCTGGAGGCCGCCGCGCTGAAAGCCCTGCCGCGCATGACGCGGCAAGAGGCGCAGCGCGCGCTTGCAGCCGCCACCGAGCAGCGCCTGGGCGCCAGCGCCAAATTGACCGTGACGGGCGAGCGCGCCAGCGTGGCGCTGAAAGACGCGCCTGCCGCCGGCTTGGCCCAGTGGCTGGCCGACGCCCGCGTCAACGCCCGCTCGACCCCGGTCGAAGCGCGCCTGACGCGCAGCAGCGCCAGCGCCCCCGGCGCCGCCGTGACCTGGAGCGGCACGCTCTCGCTCAGCCTGCCCAACCCATGAACGCATTACGCCGCCGCGCCGAACCCGGCGTCACAACCGCCAGCGCGCCGTGGGGCTGGGCGCTGGGCGGCGCCCTGATCGGCATGGCGCTGACGCTGATCGTGACCGCGCCGGCGCGCTGGCTGGCCGGGCTGCTGTCCAGCGCCAGCAGCGGCACGGTGCTGCTGGCCGAGCCGCAAGGCAGCATCTGGTCCGGCTCGGCCAGGCTGGTGCTGACCGGCGGCGCCGGCAGCCAGGACAGCGCCGCCCTGCCTGGCCGTGTGCGCTGGCAACTGTCGCCCTCGATCACCGGCCTGAACGCCCGCATCAGCGCCGATTGCTGCACGCGCGCCGCGCCGCTGGCGCTCGGCGTCAGTCCGCGCTGGGGCGGCGCGCGCCTGACGCTGGCCGATGGCCAGTCGATCTGGCCCGCCGCGCTGCTGACCGGCCTGGGCACGCCCTGGAACACCATTCAGCCGCAGGGCGAACTGGCGGCCAGCACCCAGGGGCTGCAAATCGAGTGGACGGCTGGCCGCATCCGCTTGCAGGGAAGCGCCGAAGTGACGGTACGCAACCTGTCCTCGCGCCTGTCCACCCTGCAACCGCTGGGCTCGTACCGGCTCGGCCTGCGCGGCGGCGACGCCGTGGCGCTGGAACTCGCCACGCTGGAAGGCGGGCTTCGGCTGTCGGGCAGCGGCCAGTGGGCTGGCGCCCGGCTGCGCTTTTCGGGCGAGGCCAGCGCCGCCCCCGGTCTGGAGGCGCAGTTGGGCAACCTGCTCAATCTCCTTGGCCATCGGCGGGGCGAGCGGGCCATCATCTCCTTTGGATAAGGCGCTACATTACCCCTAGCGTCATGTCACACCCATGCTGGTAGGACACGATACTGGCGTTTGCCGACACACAGCTTCATGGATCGCGCTTCTGACTTCCCTTTCGACCCGGCTGCCGCCGCCTGCCGCCGCGCGGCCCGCTCGATCGCGGCTGCCGCGCTGCTGGCCCTGGCCGCGAATGCGCCGGCCCAGACCGAACCAGCCGCCAGCCCGCCGGCCAGCGCCAGCCGCGCCAGCGTGACGCTGGACTTCGCCAACGCCGAAATCGACGCCGTGGCCCGCACCATGGCAACCCTGACTGGGCGCAACGTGGTGGTGGATCCGCGCGTCAAGGGCACGATGACGCTGACCAGCACCACGCCGGTGTCGCAAACCGAGGCGCTGCGGCTGTTCGCCACCCAACTGCGCACGCAGGGCTTCGCGCTGATCGAATCGCACGGCATCAGCGTGGTGGTGCCCGAGGCCGAGGCCAAGCTGCAAAGCGAGGCCGTTTCCGCCGGCCCGGCGCGCACCGGCGGCGGTGGCCAGATCATGACGCAGATCTTCCGCCTGACGCACGAAAACGCCAGCAGCCTGGTGCCGATCCTGCGCCCGCTCATCAGCCCCAACAACACGATCAACATCAACCCCGGCACCAATGCGGTGGTCATCACCGACTACGCCGACAACCTGCAACGCCTGGGCCGCATCATCGCCGCGCTGGACGTGGCCAACGCCACCGGCCTGGAGATCGTGCGGCTGCGCTACGCCGTGGCCTCCGACCTGGCGCCGCTGGTAGCGAAATTGCTGGAACCGGGCGGCAGCGCCAGCAGTGCGCCCCAGCCGGTTCAGCCCGCGCCCGGTCAAGGCGGCGCGGTAACCGCGCTCACGGTGGGCAGCAGCGACGGTTACCGCACCACCATCGTGCCCGAGCCGCGCAGCAACGCCCTTATCCTGCGCGCCGCCAACCCGGCGCGGCTGGCACTGGCCAGGACGCTGATCGAGCAGCTCGACCAGCCGCCCGCCGCTGGCCGCGCCGACGGCGCCAGCGGCAACATCCACGTGGTCTATCTGAAAAACGCCGACGCCGTCAAACTCGCCGCCACCCTGCGCGCCGCGCTGGCGGCGCTGCCGGGGCAATCGGGCAACCAGGCTGGCGGCGGCGGACCGGCGGCCAACAGCGGCGGGCTGTCAGCCAACCGGAGCAGCGGCACGGCGACGGCCAGCAATTCGTCCGACAACGGCCTGGCCAGCGGCCCCAGCATCGACGCCGCGGGCAACAACCAGCCCTCCACCGGCGGCCCGATCCAGGCCGACCCGTCCACCAACTCACTCATCATCAGCGCGCCGGAGCCGATCTACCGCGAGCTGCGCGCCGTCATCGACCAGCTCGACCAGCGCCGCGCCCAGGTGTTCATCGAAAGCCTGATCGCCGAAGTGCGGGTTGACAAGCTCGCCGATATCGGCGTGCAGTGGCAGGCGCTGGCGGGCAATGGCAGCAGCACCATCGGCGTGATCGGCACCAACTACCAATCCGCAGGCAACGGATCAGCCCCCAACATCTTCGACTTTGCCTCCCAGTTCATCGGCATGACCAGCAGCAAAGCCGACGGCATCAGTATCACCGGGCAGCCGGTAATGCCCAGCGCCGGCTTCAACCTGATTGCCGGCACGCGCACGCTCGGCATCCTCGCCAACTTCCTCCAGAGCACCGGCAGCGGCAACGTGCTCTCCACCCCGACGCTGCTGACGCTCGACAACGAAGAGGCCAGGATCATCGTCGGCCAGAACGTGCCCTTCGTTACCGGCAGCTATACCAACACTGGAGCCAGCACCACCGCGGTCAGCCCGTTCCAGACTTACGACCGCAAGGACGTCGGCCTGACGCTGCGCGTGCGCCCCCAGATCAGCGAGGACGGCACCATCAAGCTGGTGATCTACCAGGAAACCTCCAGCGTGGTCGACGGCACCGCCACCAACTCCAGCGGCCCCATCACCAACAAACGCGCCATCGAATCCAGCGTACTCGTCAACGATGGCGCGATTGTCGTTCTCGGCGGCCTGCTGGAAGACAACCTCACCGACAGCGAGAGCAAAGTCCCCGTGCTGGGCGACGTGCCGCTGGTCGGCAACCTGTTCAAAAGCCGCAACCGCCACTACGTCAAAACCAACCTGATGGTCTTTTTGCGCCCGGCGATCGTGCGCGACGCCGCCGCCGCCGAAAGCTACTCGCTGAGCCGCTACGACTTCATGCGCGCCGCGCAGCAATCCACGCAGCCCAAGCCCAGCGCGGTGCTCCAGATCAACGAAGGGCCGGTCTTGCCCCCGGTCACGCCGGTGCGCCCCGATGCCTGGACGCGCCCGGCGCCGCCGCCGCCCATGATCCAGCCGGCGGCGGGCGACCGCAACATCTTCGATTGATGCCAGGCCCATGCGCTACCCGCTGCCCTACGCCTTCGCGCGCACCGCCGGTCTGCTGCTGGAAGACGACGGCCACGGCCTGACGCTGTGGCACGGCGGCAGCCCCGACGCCAGTCACCTGAGCGAAGTGGTGCGCCGCTACGGCGGCGGCCCCGCGCTGCTGGCCTTGCAGCAGACCGACGCGCACGCGCTGGCGCAGCGCATCAGCAGCGCGTATTCGCAAAGCGAATCCAGCGCCGCCGCCGTGGTCAGCGAAGTCGAAAGCGATGCCGACCTCTCGCGCATCATGCAGGAGCTGCCCGCCGTCGAGGACTTGCTGGAAGCCGCCGCCGACGCGCCCATCATCCGCATGTTGAACGCGCTGCTCACGCAGGCCGCGCGCGATGGCGCCAGCGACATCCACATCGAACCCTACGAGCGCCACTCCAGTGTGCGCTTTCGCGTCGATGGCGCGCTGCGCGAAGTGGTGCAGCCCAACCGCGCGCTGCACGCGGCGCTGATCTCGCGCCTGAAGATCATGGCCGACCTGGACATCGCCGAAAAGCGTCTGCCGCAGGATGGCCGCATCAGCCTGCGGCTGGGCACGCGCGCCATCGACGTGCGCGTGTCCACCCTGCCCAACGCCCACGGCGAGCGCGCCGTGCTGCGCCTGCTCGACAAAAGCGAAAGCAAGCTCAGCCTGGAAGCGGTGGGAATGCAAGGCGACGTGCTACAAAAATTCGAGCACCTGATCGCGCAGCCGCACGGCATCATCTTGGTCACCGGCCCTACCGGCAGCGGCAAGACCACCACCTTGTACGCCAGCCTGGCGCGGCTGGACGCCCACCGCAACAACATCATGACGGTGGAAGACCCGATCGAGTACGACCTGCCCGGCGTCGGCCAGACGCAGGTCAACAGCAAGATCGACCTCAGCTTTGCCCGCGCGCTGCGCGCCATCCTGCGCCAGGACCCGGACATCGTGATGATCGGCGAAATCCGCGACATCGAAACCGCGCAGATCGCCATCCAGGCCAGCCTGACCGGCCACCTGGTGCTGGCCACCCTGCACACCAACGACGCCGCCAGCGCCGTCACGCGCCTGATCGACATGGGGGTGGAGCCGTTTTTGCTGTCGTCCTCGCTGCTGGGCGTGCTGGCGCAGCGGCTGGTGCGCAAGTACTGCGCTGCTTGCCACGGCGCCCCCACGCTTCGCGCTGACGCTGCTGCGCTGCCCCCCGAGGGGGCCGACCCCGCCTTGGGGCGGCCCGGCGGCGGGGTTCACATTGCCCCCACGCTTCGCGCTGACGCTACTGCGCTGCCCCCCGAGGGGGCTGACCCCGCCTTGGGGCGGCCCGGCGGCGGGGTTCACATTGCCCCCACGCTTCGCGCTGACGCTGCT
>WRJY01000296.1 GCA_009778355.1 Desulfovibrionaceae bacterium
ACGCTCGACCGGCAAAGCCGCACGCTGTCGGGCGGCGAGGTGCAGCGCATCAACCTCACCACGGCGCTGGGCACTTCGCTGGTCAACACGCTGTTCGTGCTGGACGAGCCGAGCATCGGCCTGCACCCGCGCGACATGGGCCGCATCACCCAGGCCATGCAGCGCCTGAAGCAGGCCGGCAACACGCTGGTGGTGGTGGAGCACGACCCGGCGGTCATGCTGGCGGCTGACCGCGTGCTCGACTTCGGTCCCGGCCCCGGCGCGGCGGGCGGGCGCATCGTGTTCGATGGCACGCCCGATGAACTGCGCCACGCCGACACCCTGACTGGCCAGTACCTGGGCGGGCGCAGGCACATCGGCGCCGGCTTCACGCGCACGGTGCGCGAAAACACGCCGCGCCTGATTCTGGAAGGCGCGAGCGCGCACAACCTGAAACACATCGACGTCGCCTTTCCGCTGCAACGGCTGGTCACCGTCACCGGCGTATCGGGGTCGGGCAAGTCCACGCTGATCCAGGACGTGCTGGCGCCCGCGCTGCTGCGCCACTTCGGCAAGGCCACCGAGGCGCCCGGCGCGCACCGCCGCCTGCTGGGCGCCGAGCAACTGAGCGACGTGGTGTTCGTCGATCAATCGCCCATCGGCAAGACGGCGCGCTCCAACCCCGTCAGCTACGTCGGCGCGTGGGACCCGATTCGCGCGCTGTTCGCCGCCGCGCCGCTGGCCCGGCAGCGCGGCTACACGGCGGCCAAGTTCAGCTTCAACTCCGGCGACGGGCGCTGCCCCACCTGCGGCGGATCGGGCTTCGAGCACGTGGAGATGCAGTTCCTCAGCGACGTGTACCTGCGCTGCCCCGACTGCGATGGCCGGCGCTACCGGCCCGAGGTGCTGGAAGTCAAAATCGAGCGCCAGGCCGCCGATGCCGCCGAGTACGCGCGCGCGCGCCACCTGAGCGTGGCCGACGTGCTGGAGCTCACCGTGGCCGAGGCGGCGCGGCTCTTCGCGCACGACCGCGAGGTGATCCGCGCGCTGCAACCCATCGTGGACGTGGGGCTGGACTACATGCGGCTCGGCCAGCCGGTGCCCACGCTGTCGGGCGGCGAGGCGCAGCGCTTGAAGCTGGCGGGTTTTTTGACTGAAGCCACGAAATATGCCCCCACGCTCGCCGCTTCGCATGCTTCGCTGCCCCCCGAGGGGGCTGGCTGGACTTGGGGCGGCCCGGCCTCCAGCCGCACAGCCGCGCAGGCCGCCATGCGCAAGGGCGCGCTGTTCCTGTTCGACGAGCCGACCACCGGCCTGCACTTCGACGACATCGCCAAGCTGATGCGGGCCTTCCGCAAGCTGCTGGACGCCGGGCACTCGTTGATCGTCATCGAGCACAACCTGGACGTGATGCGCGCCAGCGACTGGCTGATCGACCTCGGGCCGGAAGGCGGCGAAGGCGGCGGCGCACTGGTCGCCGAAGGCCCGCCCGACGACGTGGCGCGGCACCCGTCATCCTTTACCGGCGCGGCGCTGCGGGCCTACGAACAGGCAATGGGCGTTGGGCGTTCAGCGTTCAGCGTGCAAGAGGCAACCCCGGCATGGGCTGTTCACGCCGGGCGCTCAACGCTCGACGCTCAACCCGCCGACGCCATCCAGATCGTGCACGCGCGCGAACACAACCTGAAAAACCTCAGCGTGGACATTCCGCGCGGCAAGTTCAACGTCATCACCGGCGTCAGCGGTTCGGGCAAGTCCACGCTGGCGTTCGACATTTTGTTCAACGAAGGCCAGCGCCGTTACCTCGAAAGCCTGAACGCCTACGCGCGCAGCATCGTGCAGCCGGCGGGCCGCCCGGAAGTCGATGCGGTGTATGGCATTCCGCCCACGGTGGCGATCGAGCAGCGCCTGTCGCGCGGCGGCCGCAAAAGCACGGTGGGCACCACCACCGAGGTGTGGCACTTTCTGCGCCTGCTGTACGTCAAGCTGGGCGTGCAGCACTGCGTGCACGACGGCGCGCCCGTGCAGCCACAAACGCCCGAGCGCATCGCCGCCCGGATCATGACGC
Source organism: Desulfovibrionaceae bacterium (assembly GCA_009778355.1). GTDB lineage: Bacteria > Pseudomonadota > Gammaproteobacteria > Burkholderiales > Burkholderiaceae_C > Ottowia. The sequence goes on from WRJY01000296.1 coordinate 2,048, forward strand.
GCTACCGCGGCCAGACCATCGGCCTGCTGGCGCCGCTGGTCACGGGCCGCAAGGGCGTCTATACCGAACTGGCCGACTGGGCGCGCCCGCGCGGCTTCACGCACCTGCGGGTGGACGGCGAGTTTCTGCCCACCACGGGCTTTCCGCGCATCGACCGTTTCAAGGAGCACACCATCGAACTGCCGGTGATGAGCCTGACTGTCACGCCCGGCAACGAGGTGCAGTTGCGCGAATCGCTGGCCCGCGCGCTGGAACACGGCAAGGGCGTGGTGCATGTGCTCAGCAGCATCGCCGGCTTGCGCAACGCCATGGAAACCGGCGCGCCCACGGCGCGCATCGGCCAGGTGGAGGCGTTTTCGGCCAGACGCGCCTGCCCGGTTTGCGGCACGAGCTATGCCGAACTCGACCCGCGCCTGTTTTCCTACAACAGCAAGCACGGCTGGTGTCCCGACTGCGTGGGCACCGGCATCCAGCTCACGCGCGAGCAACGCAAGGCGCTCGACGACTCCCTGCCGCTGGCTGACGGCAAGGGCCGCGAACAGACCTTTGCCGAGCCCGAGATCGAAGACCTGGACCATGCCGAATGCCCTGCCTGCCACGGCACGCGCCTGAACCCGGTGGCGCGGGCGGTCTTGCTGCCGCTGCCCCGGGGTTCAGCGTTGAGCGTTGAGCGTTTGGCGTCCCACGCCCAACGCCCAACGCTCAACGCTCAACCACCCCGACTCCCATCGGAGGAGCAACTGCCGCCCCCCGTTGGCGACACCCTCCTTGCAGGAGAGGCCGCCCAAGAAAACCAGGGCATCGCCATCACCCAACTGGCTCGCCTGAGTGTGCATGGCCTGCGCATCTGGTTCGACCAACTGGCGCTCGCCGGGCGCGAGGCGGAGATCGCCCGCGACTTGCTGCCCGAAATCAAGAGCCGGCTGGACTTTCTGGCCCAGGTCGGCCTGGGCTACCTCACGCTCGACCGCGGCGCGCCCACGCTGTCGGGCGGCGAGGCGCAGCGCATCCGCCTGGCGGCGCAACTGGGCAGCAACCTGCAAGGCGTGTGCTACGTGCTGGACGAACCCACCATCGGCCTGCACGCGCGCGACAACCGCATCCTGCTCGACGCGCTGGACGCCCTCTCGGCCAAGGGCAACACGCTGGTGGTGGTCGAACACGACGAGGACACCATCCGACGCGCCGAACACCTGATCGACATCGGCCCCGGCGCCGGCCTGCGCGGCGGCCAGTTGGTGGCCCAGGGCAGCGCCGCCGACCTGCAGGCCGCGCCCGATTCGGCCACTGGCCACTACCTGCGCCAGGCCATGCGCCACCCGCTGCACCCGCGCCGGCGCGTCGATGCCAATGACGCCTGGCTCACCGTCAAGGGCGCTTGTCTGCACAACCTCAAGCACATCGACGTGGCCGTGCCGCTCGAGCGCCTGACGGCGGTCACGGGCGTGTCCGGCTCCGGCAAATCCACGCTGGCGCGCGACGTGCTGCTGGCCGGCGTGCGGCGCTTCGTGCGCCAGGACGCCAGGGACAAAAAAGCCGCCGCCGCCAGCCGCCCCGTCAACAGTCATGGCCCGGCTGGCTGCGCCTCGCTCGAAGGCTTTGGCCAGATCGACCGCGTGCTGGAAGTGGACCAGACGCCCATCGGCAAAACCCCGCGCTCGTGCCCCGCCACCTACATTGGCTTTTGGGACACGGTGCGCAAGCTGTTTGCCGACACGCTGGAAGCCAGGGCGCGCGGCTACGGGCCGGGGCGCTTTTCCTTCAACACCGGCGAAGGCCGCTGCCCCGGCTGCGAAGGCCAGGGTATGCGCACCATCGAAATGAGCTTTCTGCCCGACGTCAAAGTGCCCTGCGAGGTTTGCCACGGCGCGCGCTTCAGCGCCGAAACGCTGGCCGTCACCTGGCGCGGCAAAAGCGTGGGTGACGTGCTGCGCATGGAAGTGGACGAAGCGGTGGAATTTTTCGCCGCCATGCCCGCCATCGCCCACCCGCTGCAACTGCTCAAGGACATCGGCCTGGGCTACCTCACGCTGGGCCAGCCCTCGCCCACGCTCAGCGGCGGCGAAGCGCAGCGCATCAAGCTCGTCACCGAACTGGCCAAGGTGCGTGATGACCATCGCCCCCTCGCCGCTCCTTCGGGCGACGGCCCCCCCGAGGGGGCCTCGCTTGGGAACGCCCCGGCGCCGCGGCTGGCGGGCCGGCGCGGCCAGAAAGCGCCGCACACCCTGTACGTGCTGGACGAACCCACCGTCGGCCTGCACATGCAGGACGTGGAAAAACTCATCGGCGTGCTGCACCGCCTGGTCGATGGCGGCCACAGCGCGATCGTCATCGAGCACGACCTGGATTTGATCGCCGAAGCCGACTGGATCATCGACCTCGGCCCCGAAGGCGGCGACGCCGGCGGCTACCTGGCCGCCGCCGGCACGCCCGAAGACGTGGTGCGCGCGGGCACGCACACCGGGGTGGCGCTGGCGCCGGTATTGGCGCGGGGCGGCTGACTGGCAGGGCGGCTTTCCTCATTGGAGGAAGGTTGGAATGGGGCCAGCAGTGCAACGCCTGGCCGCCGCTCGAATTCGGCTGGGTTTCCGGTACATTCTTGACTGTTCTCAACCCGCGAGGAAGCATTTCATGAACGACGAAGCAACGCCCGTGGCAACACAAGAAGCCGACTGGCACAACGACCCCGGCTTGAGCGAGAAGTGGAAGTTTCGTTTCAGTTTCTTTGAGAAAAACGGCATTACATCGTAGTTCGTGCCCACGCCTGCGCAGCAAGCCGCCTTCAAGCAGATGTCGTTTGGCGAGCGCATCAAGATAAACATGAATGGGTATGCCCTCTTTTTCGGTTTCATCTACTTTGCCTTTTTCCTCAAGCTCTGGCGGCAGGCATTGATCCTGATCGGCATCGCGCTGGTGTACACCATCGTTGCGAATGTTCTTGACGTACCGGACGGCGCTGACAGAGGTTTTGGCGTGGCCTACGCCATGCTTTGCGCCATGCGCGCCAACATGTTGTACTACCTCAAGCGCACGCAAGGCGACATTGGCTGGAAGATTTGATGCGCGCCGCAAAGCGCATCGTCACGGCGCTGCTGTGCCTGGCCTGCGGCTGGGGCGGCGCGCAGGCCGCGGAGTTCAGCGCCGGCGGCGCGATCGTGCGGTTCCCGATGCCGGTCGAGCAGATCAATCAGACCAGGGATGATTCCGGTCAACCGACATATTGGCAACGCGCGCCCACGCCGCAAGACCCGCAGCGGGTGCTGGTGTTCCATCAACTGAACATGCCTTTCTGGATGGGCTGGTTCATGCGCGTTGTGCCTGAAGCCATGATGGACCGGGCCGGCGACAAGCTCATCGAGGCTTTTCAGGCGGCGGGTAAAACCGGGCGCCGCGCCCCTATCGAGGACCCGCAATGGGTTGAAATCAATGGTCACCCTGGATGGACGTTTGCCGTCCAAAGCCCCGGCCAGAACCAGCCCGTGGCGCGCCCCGATGGACAGCCGCCACGGCTGGGCGACTACAGGTATATGAGCGCCTTGTTGCTGTGGACCGGCGAAAGCCTGGTCATCGCGGGCGTTGGCGGCAATCAACCGATGGCGGACGATGAATTCTTGCAATCGGTGCGCACCACGACCACCGTGGAGCCGGGCGATGCCCAGGCGCAATTCAACCTGCTGTGCACCGCCGGCGGTCTGGCTCTGCCGGCGCTGCTGTTGCTGCTGATCGTACTCGTGTACGTCATCGACAAATCCATCAAGCGGCGCAAGCGGGCGCGTGCCGCCGCCTGATGCGCGCGCATCACCGCATCGCAAACACCTCGTGGCGAAAGCGCACGCCGGCTGTGCCCAGGCCCTTGCGCAGCGTCTGCCCCAGCCCTTCGGGGCCGCAGAACCAGATGTCCAGCGGCGTTGCGCCGCGCCGCAGTTGTTGCGCCGTCAGGCGCTGGCCCTGGGCCGCGCTGTGCACGGTCAGCGCCACCGGCGGCTGCGCCTGGCCGCACAACCGGCTCAGACGGGGCAGCAGGGCGTCGCGGCTGGCGTCGCGGGTGCAGTAATGCATTTGCACGGCAGGCTGTTGGGCCTGCCTGGCGCTGGCGGGCGGCTGGCGGGCTTCGAGCAGCGCCAGAAACGGCGTCACGCCGACGCCGCCGGCTACCCACACCTGTTGACGGCGGGCGCCGCGCCGCCAGAGGCCGAAGCGGCCATACGGCCCTTCGATGCGCGCGGCTTGCCCGGCGCGCAGGCGCTGCGCAAGGCCGCGGGTGTAGTCGCCCAGCGGCTTGATGATCAGCCGCAGCAGCGCCTCGCCCTGCTCGCCGTGCCCCAGCGCGCCGGGCGCGCTGGCAATAGTGAACGGGTGCGCGCCTTCGCCTTCGTCGAAGCTGGCAAAGACGAACTGCCCCGCGCGGTGCCCCGGCCAAGTGGGGGGCATGGCGCAGATCACTTCCAGCGGCGCGTCGATGGCCGGGCCGAGTACGGTCACGTCGTGCACGCGGGCGGCGTGGCTGCGGCGGCGGCCGATTCGCCCGGCCAGCGACCACAGCGCTGCCAGGCAGCCCAGCGTCAACGCGCCGGCCAGCAGCAGGCCCAGCGGCTGGCTCCAGAACGCCAGCGGCGTCAGTGCCACGGCGTGAAAGGCCAGCATCAGATACAGCACCGGCATGGCGCGGTGCAGCACGCGCCAGCGCCGGTAGGGCAGCAGCCGTTGCAACAGGGTGAGCGCGACCATGACGAGCAGGGCGTAGAAAGCCCACTCGCCGACGTGTTCGGCCAGATCGCGCAGGCCGCCGAGCCCCGGCAGCACGGCATCGCGCGCGGGCCGGTTGACGATGTTCCACAGGTGCTTGATCCAGCCGCCGGATTCGTGGGCGCCCCAGTGCAGGATGGCCGTGAGCGCGGCGCCGATGCCGGCCCATTTGTGCAGGCGATAGACCTGGTCCATGCCGCCCAACGGGCGCTCCAGCGCGGGCAGGCGCAACGCCAGCACCATCGCCAGCGACATGGCCCCGATGCTCCACAGGCCGGTCAGGTACATGGCGTTTTGGCGCAGCAGATACCAGTTCCACCAGGCGGGGGCGGCCGCTGGCGCGTCGGCCAGCGGCGGCACTGCCCACCAGGCCAGCGTGATTGCCAGCAGCCATGCGCCGAGGATGATCGCGATTCGCGGGATACGCATTTCAAACTCCTTGTTCTTGCTTCGCGGCGTTAAGAGCCTGTTTACGATCTCAGCAAGCCCTGATCGGTGCAGCGCGGGCGGTGTTCGGCATGGTTCATGCTCTTTCACGAGCCTTGACGAGGCAGCCGCCGCGCTGCGGAACCGATTCTTGAGAACCCGGCTTGAACCCATGCTGAATACGCCGTTCACCGCGCGTTCATCGCGGAGGCCGACAATGCGGGTCAGTTTTGCCGTCACCTGCCTTGCCATGACACGTGTTGCCCACTCCCTTTTTGCGCGCCTGTGGCTGTCGTCCTTTCTGAGTCTGTTGGCGCTGGCCGCTGGTCTGTGGGGCTTCAGTGCCGCCAGCGCCAGCCCTCATGACGGCGGCCATGACCACGAACAGGCGCGCCAGGCCTTGCAGCAGGGCCAGGTGCTGCCGCTGCGCACGGTGCTGGACAAGGTCGAGCGCGAACACCAGGGCCAGGTGCTCAAGATCGAGTTCGAGCAGGACGGCGGGCGCTTCATCTACGAAATTCGCCTGTTGCAGGCCGATGGCAAGGTGGTCAAGCTCAAGGTCGATGCCGTCGATGGCCGGGTGCTCGAAATCCGGCAAAAGGACAAGAGTCACTGATGCGCATCCTGGTGGTCGAAGACGAACCGACGCTGCGCGCGCAGCTCGTGGCCGCCATTGCCCATGCCGGCCACACGGTGGAAGAGGCCGGCGACGGCGCGGCGGCCGACTACCTGGGCAGCGTGGAAGCGTTCGATGCCGCGGTGCTCGACCTGGGGCTGCCGGTGCTCGATGGCCTGTCGGTGCTGCGGCGCTGGCGCGCTGCAGGGCGGGCGATGCCGGTGCTGGTGCTGACCGCGCGCGGCGCCTGGCACGAAAAAGTGGCCGGCATGGATGCCGGCGCGGACGACTACCTGGCCAAGCCCTTCCACATGGAAGAACTGCTGGCCCGCCTGCGCGCGCTGCTGCGCCGCCTGAGCGCGCACGCCAGCGCCGAGTGGCGCTGCGGCGGCATCCTGCTGGACACGCGCCAGGCCCGCGTGCTGGTCGATGGCCAGCCCCTGAGCCTGACCAGCCATGAGTTCAAGCTGCTGTCGCTGCTGATGCAGCGCAAGGGCGAGGTGCTGTCGCGCACCGAATTGTCCGAACACCTGTACCCGCAGGACTGCGACCGCGACTCCAACACCATCGAGGTGTTCGTGGGCCGCCTGCGCAGAAAACTGCCGCCGGACAGCATCGAGACCGTGCGCGGGCTGGGCTACCGGCTGGTGGAGGCGGGGGCGCCGGAGCAGTCATGAATTGCTGGCCGCGGCAACCGGATGCGCAGCGCCCACCGGGTTCGCTGCGCCTGCGGCTGCTGGCCGGTACGCTGGCCTGGATTGCGCTGGCTGTGGCGCTGACCGGCTGGGGGCTGCGCAACCACTTGTTCCGTGACCACATCACGCAGCAGTTGCAGGGGCGGCTGGTGCATGAACTGAACCAACTCAGCGCCGCCGTCAACATCACCGCAGGAGGCGCGGTGGAAGTCACGCCGATGGTGGGCGACCCGGCCCTGGACGAACCCTTGTCCGGCATGTACTGGCAGGTCGATCTGCTGCAAGCGCGGCCTGGGCAAGCGCCGGTAGCGCGCTCGCGCTCGCTGTGGGATCAGGCGCTGGATCTGTCCGCGCCGCTGCGCCGGCAGACCGCGCCAACCGGCGGTTTCGACGTTTTGCACCTGCGCGACGACCAGGGCCATGACTTGCTGGCCGTCACCCGCATCCTGCAATTGCCCGAGGACGACGCGCCGCCGCTGCGCCTGACGGTGGCCGCCGACCAGGCGCTGCTGGCCGAGCCGATCCGGCACTTCACCCGCATGTTGCTGCTGACGCTGGGCGTGCTGGCCTGCGTGCTGGCCGTGGCCGTGTTCATCCAGTTGCGGCTGGCGCTCGGGCCGTTCGATCTGCTACGCAAGCGGCTGGTGGCCGTGCGCCAAGGCACTGCCGCGCGGCTCGAAGGGCGCTTTCCGCGCGAGGTGCAGCCGCTGGTCGACGAGCTCAATCACGGCCTGGGCGTCAACGCCGACATGGTGCAGCGCGCCCGCACGCAGGCGGGCAACCTGGCGCACGCGGTCAATACGCCGCTGTCGATCATGGGCAACGCCGCCGCGGGCGAAGACAGCCCGCTGGCCCGGCTGGTGCGCGAGCAGGTCGGCATCGCGCACCGCCAGGTCGAGCACCACCTGGCGCGCGCCCGCTCGGCGGCGGCCAGCCGCGCCACCGGCCTGCGCACCCCCGTGCTGCCTTGCATCCACGCGCTGATCCGCGCCATGCAGCGGCTGCACGCCGAACGGCAGGTGTCGTTCGATCTGCTGGAGCAAGCTGCTGACGAAGCCTTTCGCGGCGAGGAACAAGACCTGTACGAACTGCTGGGCAACCTGATCGACAACGCCGGCAAATGGGCGCGCAGCCGCGTCGAAATCGACGTGCAACGCGAAGGCGCGCAGCTCTGCATCAGCATCGATGACGACGGCCCCGGCATCCCCGCCGGCCAGCGCGAACGCATGTTCGAGCGCGGCGTGCAGCTCGACGAGCGCCGTCCCGGCTCGGGCCTGGGCCTGGACATCGTGCGCGAACTGGCGCAGATCTACGGCGGCAGCGTGCAACCGCAATCCTCCCCCCTGGGCGGCCTGCGTATGCGGCTGTGCCTGCCGGCGGCGCGGTAGGCCGCATCACCTCCCACGCTCTTGCGCCGCCGCATACACCGCTGCCTGTACGCGCGAACTCAGATTGAGTTTGCGCAGAATGTTCTGGACGTGGATTTTCACGGTAGCTTCGGCGATGTCGAAGGTGCGGGCGATTTCCTTATTGCTGACGCCACGGGCTATTTCGTGCAGGATTTGCTGCTCGCGCGGCGTGATCTGTTTTCTCGTGGTCGCAGGGCTGGGCCGGGCTGTCGCTTCGCCGCTGCGCTCTGCTTGCGCCCTTTCTTGCAGTACCTGACAGGCGTTGACGAGCTTGCCGGCCATCTGCGGGCTGATCGGCGCTTGATTGAGCATGGCGCTGACGATGGATTCAGCCAGCACGTCGCCGTCAACGGTTTCCAGCAGGTAACTGACGCCGCGCTGCAAGACGGCGGCCAGTGTCTGATCGTCTACGGTCATTGTGAGCGTCAGCCCGGCAGGGGGAGTCCCCAACGAAACCGGACGCTTCGATCTTCCCTTGTTTGCCGAATGTGTCATTCTGGAAACGGCAGTTGAACGCGCTCGAAAGCAAATTCAAGACTTGCAGCGCCCAGGCAGCATGCGCAGCAAGGTGTTGTCGTGCATCCAGTAATGGTGGAACAGGGCCGCCGCCGCGTGCAGACCGATCACCCCATAGCCGATGGTGGCCACGGTTTCATGCACTTCCTTGATCTGCTTGGACAGGTCTTTGTTCTGACCAATCAGCGCAGGCAATTCAAATCCGAAAAACGGCACCGGCTTGCCCGCTGCGCTGAACATCAGCCACCCGGCCAGCGGCAGGCCCAGCATCAGCACGTACATCAGCGCTTGCACCAGGCCGGCCAGCCGCTCCTGCCAGGCGGGCGGCGGCGGCTCGATACGCGGTTTACTCATGCTCCAGCGCAGTGCCAACCGCGCCAGCGCCAGCCAAAACACCAGCATGCCCAGCATGTAGTGCCACTGCTTCATGGCGTCGTAGCCGGCGGAACCCTTGGGAAAAATGCCGCGCAATTCCATCAGCGCATAGACGGCGGCAATGAGCAGCAGCATCAGCCAGTGCATGCCGATCGTCCAGCAGCCGTAGCGACCGGAAGTGTTGCGCCATGCCGTCATGATTCATCCTTTTGTATCTCGTGAATACCGATCCACTATAGAAGCTCAACATGAATCGCACATGAACGATGCGTCCGCGCCATGCCGTGGCGCGTACAAGTTGACGCTCCGGGCGAATCAGGCTCTGAACCGGAATATGCGGAAAATCAGGCTTTTCAGCCCCACTGGCGCGGGCCGCGACCGCGCCCTTCTCGCGTGAACCTGCATTTCGACCTTTTCGACCTCAAGCTGTTCGCCCACGTGGCCGAGGCCCGCAGCCTCACACGCGGCGCCGACAAGGCCTGCATCTCGCTGGCCGCGGCCTCGACCCGCATCAAGCAGATGGAAGAAGCCGTGGGCGGCAAGCTGCTGCATCGCAACGCCCAGGGCGTCACCCTCACCGCCGCCGGCGAGGCGCTGCTGTACCACGCCAAGCGCGTGATGCAGCAAATGGAGCACCTGCGCATCGACATGCAGGACTTCGGCAAGGGCATCAAGGGCCATGTGCGCGTGTTCGCCAACACCACCTCGATCACCGAATACCTGCCCGAAAAACTGGCGGGCTTTCTGACCCAGCACCCCGCCGTGCAGGTGGACCTGCGCGAATACCTCAGCGAGGAAATCGTGCGCGCGGTCGCCGACGGCAGCGCCGACCTGGGCATATTGGCCGGCGATGTGCACACCGGCGACTTCGACGCCCGCCCCTTCGGCCGCAACCAGCTCGTGCTGGTGACGCCGCTCGCCCATCGCCTGGCGGGCGCTGGAGCGAAGCCCTTCGTCGATACGCTGCAAGAGCAGCACGTCGGCCTGCACCACGCCAGCGCCATCCACCGCTTTCTGCTGCTCAAGGCCGAACTGGCGGGGCGGGGCTACAGCCCGCGCATCCAGGTCAGCAGCTTCGAGGCCATCTGCCTGATGATCGAAGCCGGCGTCGGCATCGGCGTGCTGCCCGCCTCATCGGCGCGCCGCCACGCGCGCTCCATGCGCATCGCCATCGTTCCCCTGTCCGACCCTTGGGCCGAGCGCGAACTGAAAATCATCGCCCGCGCCCGCGCCCAACTGCCCGCCTCGGCGCGCGAGCTGTTCGACGCGCTGGCTTGCTCGCTGGGGGAACGGTAGCGGCCTGTTCACGCCACTTGCCCCCGGGTTTCAGGGCAAAAACAGTGCCTGCAAGTCGCTCAAAAAATCAAAGCCGCGCGCGGTGGGCCGAATGTGGGCGGCATCGCGTTCCAGCCAACCGGCTTGCTCCGCTTTTTGTAGCTGGGCTTCGATGCTGCCCGGCGGCAGGCCGGTTCGGTCAACGTAATCTTGCATGGCGAACCCGGCTTTCA
>WRJY01000297.1 GCA_009778355.1 Desulfovibrionaceae bacterium
GCGGTGAGCTTCATCGAAGTCGCAAAAGTCAATATCCATGCGGTTCTCGTGAAGATTGCAAGCGGTCAACTGCCGTTTCTAGGTTCAACAAGGATCGGCCATTTTCCCGTTATTCCCGCTTTCGCGGCGGGCCAATCATTGACTTGATGAAAATGGACTCACACCAGCCGATGCCTGAACAGCCAGGCCGCCAGCGGCAGCGTGATGGCCGAGATGATGAACAGCGGGATCAGGTTGCGCCAGACGGCGGGCAGGCCCACGCCTTCGAGGTACACGCGCTGCACCAGGTCGATGGCAAAGCGCAGCGGGTTGGCCAGTGTGGCGACTTGCAGCGCCTCTGGCATGTTGCTCACCGGCGTGGCAAAGCCCGACAGCAGCATCATCGGCATGATGAGCATGAAGGTGTACAACATCGCCTGCTGCATGTTGGCCGACACCGCCGAGATCGACAGCCCGATGCCCACGCTGGCGACGGTGAAAAACGTCAGCCCCACGTACAGCGTCACGGGCGAGCCGGCCATCGGCACGCCAAACCACAGCAGCGCCACCAGCATCACGATGGTGGACTGCACCAACCCCACGAACACCGGCGGCAGCGCCTTGCCGATCATGATTTCAGCGGGCGACAACGGCGTCACCAGCAACTGGTCGAACGTGCCCTGCTCGCGCTCGCGCGCCACCGACAGCGCGGTCAGCAGCAACGTCTGAATCATGCTGATGGCCGCGATCATGCCCGGCAGAATGTTCCAACGCGTTTCCAGATTGGGGTTGAACCACGCCCGCGCCTCCACGCGCACCGGCGCCTGCGCGCCGCCGTGCCGCTGCCGCCATTCGTCGTTGAAGGCGCTCACCACCGAGCTGACGAAGCCCGCTGCCGAACCGGCGGTGTTGGAGTTGCGCGCGTCGATGATGACCTGAATGGGCGCCTGCTCGCCCGCCTGAAGCCGGCGCTCGAAATCCGGCCCGATCTGGATCACCACCAGCGCGTCCTGCCGGTTGACCAGCGGCGCGATCTGCTCGGGCGACGTCAGCGTGGCCGCGCGCCTGAACACGCCCGTGCCGTCGAGCCGCGCCATCAGCGCCGTCGATGCGCCGCCGCGGCTTTGGTCCAGCAGCGCATAGTCCACGCGTGCCAGGTCGTAGGTGGCGGCGTAGCCGAACAGCAGGCTTTGCATCAGCACCGGCATGATGAGGATCATGCGGCTCGACGGGTCCTTCAAGACGGCGAGCAGTTCCTTGCGGAACAGATGGCCAACGCGGCGCAGAAAGGCGAGCAACGGGCCAATCATTAGCGTTTATGCCGTCTTGGGAAAGAACACCACGCCTGGCAGCCTCTCAAAATGCGCGTCACATGTCAGCAGTTCCGCTTGCTGATACTGCGCTGTGGCATAGACGATGGCATCCGCCGTTGCGAGCTTGTGCTGGCGGTGGAGGTCCGCAGCAAACAAAGCAATCGTCGTGTCCAGCGGCACGACGACGCATTTCCGCGTGTAGGCGATCACCTGATCGGCCCGCTCCTCGCCAACTTCGCGCACCAGCCACTTCGAGAGTTCAAGCTGCACGATAGTTGGCACAATGCACTGCGACCTGACCGGGAACTGCTTGCCCAGCTTCTGCCCAAGCGCACCGCCCGAGAGCCACTCGATCCAGGCCGAGGTATCGACGACGCGCAACGGAAACGGCATCAGTAGCGATCCTCACGGTCGCGGTAGCCATCCTTGCGCGCGCCCTTGGCGATGCCAGCCAGTTGCTCCAGTTCGGGCACAGGGATCAACAGAACGCCCGTGCCCTTGGGAATGAACACGAACTCCTGCCCGGCCTGCCAACGCTGTTCTTCGCGCACAGCCTTCGGAATGGAAACCTGGAACTTGCTTGACAGAGTGGCGGTTGCGCTCACGTTGGCACCTCGTTGGTATCGATCAGACTTTGGTAAGAATACAAGATTTCCAGCACCTGTGCCAGTCCGTCTGCATCAACACCGGCATGATCAGTATCACGAGGTTCGACCGGTCCTTCAGGATCGCCAACAGTTCCTTGCGGAACAAATGCCCGACGCGGCGCAGGAAGGCGAGCAAGGCACTTTGCAAAATCAATCCTCTGTGGGAGCACCCACCCCGCGCGCCGGCAGCGCCACGGATCGGCGTTGGTTGGTGGCGGCGTCTATTTCGGCGCGGATCTCTTCCAGAATCGTGGAGCGGTCATCGCGGTGAAACAGGTTGAAAGTCTCGAACGGAATCAGGCGTCCATCGGGCTGCACCATGTGGACGCAGGATTTCTTCAGCGCGCGGATGTCCAGATTGCTGACATCCATGAACTGCACGATCAGCACGCGGAAAACGTTTTCGTAATTCAGTTCGACGGGCGCGGCAACCTGCGGCAGGCAGCATAAAAGATCGGACAGGCAATTGGCCTGCGACTGCGGCGAATGGTTGGTGGAGAACAGTTTGAATATCTGCTCCTTCAGATGGGGATCGCGCTCGAAAACAATCGTGTTGGCCGGACCGGCGAGCAGGGCTTCGGGGCCAAGGTAGCGGGTCAGGGGCAACACCGCGCCGCCAGTCTTGATCGCATAGGCCATCGCCAGCGTGTCCGGGTTGCATGGCACGGGCACCACGTCATCGAGCGTAAAAAGACCCGACTGCTCGGCAATGGCGCGGCGCAGCGCGCTGACGGTGAGGCGGTGCGCCGGCGCCGAAAACGCCTCGTTGCGGCCCGCATCCTGCACCGGCTGAAGCGTGACGCCGCGCACGCAGCGGTATTTCAGAGCGTGCTGGATGACAGCGCCGATTTCATCGTCGTTGACGCCGCGCTTGACGGTCATGACCAGGGTAGTCGAAAGACCGTGCCGCTCCAGCGCGTCGAGCGCCTGCGCCCGGATGCGGCGCAGATCGGCGCCGCGCAGGTGCTGCAGTGCCTCGGGCTTGAAGGAGTCGAACTGCAAATAGATTTCCAGGCCGGGTTGATAAGAGGCCAGCCGGGCGACGAAATCCGGCTCCTGCGCAATCCGGATGCCGTTGGTATTGATCATCAAATGTTTGATGGGCCGGCGCCGGGCGGCATCGAGAATCTCGAACAATTGCGGATGCAGGGTCGGCTCGCCGCCGGAAATTTGCACCACGTCCGGCTCGCCTTCGTTGGCGACGACGGCATCGAGCATGCGCTCAACGGTGGCCAACGGCTTGTGCGTCTGCCGCTCGGGGCCGGATGCGGCATAGCAGGTGGGGCAGCGCAAATTGCAGTGGTCGGTGATCTCCAGCACCGTCAGGCAGGAATGCTGCATGTGGTCGGAACACAACCCGCAGTCGTAGGGGCATCCGTATTGCATGGGTGTGTTGAACTGCTGCGGCATTTCGGGCCGCTTGACGTACACCTCGCGCCCCAGGCGGTAGTAGTCCTCGTCGTCGCTGATCAATACGCGCTCGGCGCCGTGCGCGGGGCACCACTTGTCCATGAAGACCTGCTTGTCCTTGAACACAATTTTGGCTTCCACCCGGCGCAGGCAGGCGGTGCAAATCGAACTGGTGGTGTCGTAGAAAAGATAAGGGCGGTTTTTCTTGTTCATGGCTTCACGGGGAATTGTTCACGCAGCGGCTGGGCGCGCTGGCTGGCTTGCTCAATAACCTCGGCGCTGTAAGTCTTGGGATCGCACGTCTGGCGCGCCAGCAACCGCCATTTGCATGATTCGATCAGGTTGTAGGCCGGAAAATCCGGCTTGGCATAAAAGGACGCCAGCCGTTGCATGTCGAAGGGATTGCCGCGCCGTGCACGTTGATACGCCCAGTACGCCGACTCCATCAATGCGTCGGGCGTGGAGGATGTGAAATAGCGGCTCAGTTTGCTTTGAGCTTGGGCATCCCCTTGATCCGCCGCCGCGTAATAAAGCCGCAGGGAGGCTTGCTCATCTTTGCCTAGACCGTCAGACAAATATCTAAAAGAATCCCCCAACGCCGTCTGTGCGGCGGCATCCCCGGTTGCGGCCTGCTTCAAAGTCTGATCCAGGCCAGTGATGGCAGGCGGATCCTCAACCTTCGGCACGGGCACGCAGGCGCAAAGAGACAGCGCCAACAGGCACGGATAAAAAAGACAACCGACGGTTCGTTTCATTTGGCAATCTCCTCGCGCAATTGGGTGATTTTTTGCTGTGCCCGGCTCAACTCGTCCTTGCTCAAACCGGAGTCCATCCGCCCGGTATTGATGGCGTCATCGGCGACCGTGAACCAGGCGTAGGCCAGCGCACGATCCTGCTTCACGCCAAGGCCGCGGTCGTAAAGCTGGCCGAGCTGCATGGCCGCATGTTTGTTGCCGGCACGCGCCGCTTTCTCAAACCACTGGGCGGCTTCGGCGTCATGGCCGCCGCCGGCAAGCTGGCGCAAGGTCATGCCCAGATGTTCCTGAACGTCCCTTCGACCGTCTTGCGCGGCGCCTCTCAAAACATTCAGACCGGCCTCGATGTCCTTGGCTTGCCCCCAACTGCCCGAAACCAGCGCGTCGCCCAGCATGAGCTGGGCTTCCAGCAGCCCGTTCTGGGCCGCCCGGTTCAGCCACTGCCACGCCTGCGCCGGGTCTTTGGCCGCGCCAGCGGTGCCAAAGCGATAGGCCAGCGCCAGTTGCAGTTGGGCCATGGCATCGTTTTTCTCGGCTGCCGGACGGTATTTGTCGCGGACGGTGGTGTCACTGCGGGTGGCCACCGTGACAGGGATGGCGCAACCCCAGCCGACAATGCTGGCGGCGATCAGGCCCAGCAACATCATCCGGCGGTCTTTGGCGGAGAAAGATATTTTCATGGACGGGTCTCCATTGTGCTCAGGGCCTTGCGCAGCGGCGGCAGACTCAATGGCACATAGCACAGCAGCGCCAACAGGCAGGCCCACTGGATGCCGCTCAGGCCCAGAGCATAAACATAAGATACGGGCTTGAGCGAGTCGATGCCCAAGCGCCATAGCAGATAGGCGATCAACATCAGCCTGAACATCGCGCCGGGCACGGCTTTCAACCTTGGCTGCCAATGTTTGAGCAGCCGCCAAAGCAACCCGGCGAAGATGATTTCGTAAAGCTGCGCCGGATGGCGGGGCAAGCCGTCACCAAAATCGACGCCCCAGGGCAGGCTGGTGGGCACGCCATAAGTGCCATCATCCAATCCGGCCAGAAAGCAACCGACCCTGCCGATCATCAGGCCGAGCAAAATGGGAAAGACAAACAGATCGCCCGTCGATGACTGGTAGCCGCAAAGTTTTTTGCCCAGTTCGACCCCGATCAAACCGCCGAGCAGGCCGCCGACCATGGATTGACCGCCAAACAGAAAGTCCCGCCACCCGCTTCCGTCCGTCCAGAGGTGCGGCGCTTCCAGCCAGAACATGAGCTTGTTACCCACGGACGCGCCGGCAAGGCAGCCGAGCAGGATGATGAAGCTCTGGCCGTGGGTAGCCGGCGGCAGGGCTTGAGCGCGCCGCAGAATGAAGTAATAGCGCGCGCCGATCATCATCGCCGCCGCCTCGAAGAAGGTGTGGACGGCGTGCGCGATGTCAGGATTTTGAATCATCGACGCGGCGCAGGAAGGCGAGCAAGGGGCTGTTCATGGCGCTTGATGGGTTTCGCTTGCACCCCACGCCAGCTACCGGGCGGCCTCGAACGGGTTGAGCAGCGCCACGTCGAAATGCGCAAAGTCCGCCGCGTTGCGGGTCACCACCGTCAGGCGATGCTGAATGGCCGTGGCCGCGATCACGGCGTCCTCGTAAAGGGTGTCGGAGCGGCGGTGCATCAGCCGCGCCCAGATGCGGAAGGTGTCGGCATCCATCGCCAGCACGTTGTAGGACGCCGCCACGCGGTCGGCCCAGCGCTCGATCTCGGCGGCCTTGGGCGCGTCCTGCTCGCGCGTGAGTTCAATGCCGGCCTGAATCTCGCCCAGGCTGACGGCGGAAATGTGCAAGCCGCTGTCGGGCGCCGACTCAAGCCACGCCAGCACCGCGCCATGCGGCTTGGGCCGGCGCAACTCGGAAATGACGTTGGTGTCCAGCAGGTACATGAGCGCGAACCGCGTTCAGTCCAGCGCCTCGACCCGGCGGCGGCGCGCCCTGCCCCGCTCATGCAGGCGTTCCGGCGCCAGTTGATCGGTACGCGCCTCGTCGGACAGCAGCAACTCTTTAAGCGAAGGCCGCGCCGCCGACTGCATCTGCCGCCACTGCGCCGCAGGCACCAGCACCGCCGCCTCGGCGCCCCGCCGCGTCACCATCTGCGGGCCTGCCGACATGCAAGCGTCAAGGAACTCGCTGAAGCGCGCTTTCGCATCTTGTACAGGCCATGCGTTCATGATGAGAGGCCCCTTGTGACTAGTCAGGTGACTAGTTTATCACCTATCATGATCCTCGCGGTCACGACAGCCGTCCTTGCACGCGCCCTTGGCAATGCCCGCCAGTTGCTCCTGCCAGCCACTTTGTGAAATCCATGAATCATTCCCCTTCAATCCAGCCTCTTGCGCGTAACGAAACGCGCAACCCCCAGCAGCGCCACGGCATACACCAGCAGCACCAGGCAATCGCGCACGATCAGCGACCACACGTTGCCGGCCAGGAACAGGGTGCGCAGCAGTTCCATGAAGTAGGTGGCGGGCACGGCGTGGCCGACGATGTTGATGGGGATGGGCACGTTGCGCAGGTCGAACAGAAAGCCGGAGAGCATGAGCGATGGCAGGAAGCTCAAAATCAGCGCCAATTGGCTGGCGAGGAACTGGTTGCGCGTGACCGACGAGATGACCAGGCCGAAGCCGACCGCCACCAGCAGGTAGAACATGGCGCTGACGACGATGGCGGCCAGCGAGCCGTGCATGGGCACGTCGAACAGAAAGCGCGCGGCCACAAGGCACAGCAGCAGCCCGGCCATGCCGATGCCGAAGTAGGGGATGATCTTGGCGAGCAATATCTCGGCTGTCCGCACCGGGGTGACGAACAGCGCCTCCAGCGTGCCGCGCTCCCACTCGCGCGCCATCACCATCGCGGTGAGAAAGGCGCCGACCAGGGTCATGATGAGCACGATCAGCCCCGGCACCAGATACCAGGTACTGGTGTTGGCGCTGTTGAACCACAGCCGCTGCTCGATGGCGACGGCGCCGATGCCCGCCGGCGCGCCACCCGCGCCGCCCGCAAGGTCGGCGCTGCGCTGCGCGTCCTGCATCAGCGCGCCGGTGGCGTAACGCAGCACGATGCTCGCCTTGGCGGCGTCGGCGCCATGCACGATGACCTGGATGCTGGCGTCGCCCGCCGCCAGCCGGCGCGCGTAGTCGCCCGGCACGCGGACGATGCCATCGACCCGGCGCTGGCGCATCAGCGCCTCGGCCTCGCGCATCGAGGTCAGCATCACCGGCGACAGGTAAGGCGTCAGTTGCAGGCCCGCGACGGCCTGCGCGGCGGCGGGCGAGGCGTCTTCCAGCACCACGGCCAGGGGCGCGTTTTTCACGTCGAGCGACAGGCCGTAGCCGAAGATCAGAATCAGGATGATGGGCAGCAAAATGCCGATGGCGATGCTGCTGGGGTCGCGGACGAGCTGGCGCGTTTCCTTGCGCGTAAGGGCAAGGAGTCTGCGAAGCGCCGCTTTCATAGCATGGCTCCTTTCCCCTCTGGGGGAAGGCCGGGATGGGGGCCAGCAGCGCCACCAGCGGACGCGGGCCCCCACCCCTGCCCGCCCCCAGTGGGGAAGGGAGTCATGCGGGATGCACGGGCCTGCGTGACGATGCCGATGAAGGCGTCTTCCATATTCATCGCGCCGCCCGCCTGCGCCCGCACCTGCCGCGGCGTGCCAATGGCCAGCACCTGGCCCGCGTCCTGGATGACGATGCGGTCGCAGTACTCGGCTTCTTCCATGAAGTGCGTGGTGACGATCACCGTCACGCCACTTGCGGCCAGCGCGGTGATGCGGCGCCAGAACTCGCGCCGCGCCAGCGGGTCGGCGCCGCTGGTGGGTTCGTCGAGAAAAAGTATCTCCGGCTCGTGCAGCAAGCCGGTGGCCATGGCCAGCCGCTGCTTGAAGCCGCCGGGCAGCAGGCCGCTGGCGGCTTGTTCGTGACCGGCGAGGTCGAACTGGTCGAGTACCGTCCGCATCCGCTCGCGCAGCCGCTTGCCGCGCAGACCGTAGGCGCCGCCAAAAAATTGCAGATTTTCTTCCACGCTGAGGTTGCCGTAGAGCGCGAATTTCTGCGACACGTAGCCGATCTTGCCGCGCGCCTGCGCGCGCGCGGTGCGCAGGTTCACGCCGGCCACCTGCAAAAAGCCGCTGCTGGCCGGCAGCAGGCCGCACAACATGCGGAAAGTGGTGGTCTTGCCCGCGCCGTTGGGGCCGAGCAGGCCGAATATTTCGCCGCGCCGCACGTCGAAGCTGGCGCTGGCCACGGCGGTGAAGTCGCCGAACTTGCGCACCAGGTCCTTGACTTCGATGATGATTTCGGCGCTCTGACTCCTTCCCCCGCTGGAGGAAGGTTGGGATGGGGGCTGGCGTTCAATGGTGGCGCTGCTGGCCCCCATCCCTGCCTTCCCCCAGGGGGGGAAGGAGTCATGCGCTTGCCGCCCGCGCAGCAGCGCCATGAAGCCGTCTTCCAGCCGCGCGGGCACTGCTTCGGCGTTGGCCCCATCCAGCAGGGCATGGATGGCCGCGTCGTCCGCGCCGGGCTGGCGGATGAAGCGCACTTGGCCGCCGTGCGGCACGGCGTCGATGATGGTGGCGCTCGCGTCCAGCAGCCGCGCCTGCAAGCTGCGCGGCGCGGTTGCTTCAGGCGGCGCGGCAGCAAAGCACAGGCCGCGCGCGTGGTCGCAAATGGCCTCGGGCGCGCCCTGCGCGACGAGCTGGCCGCCGTGCAGCACGAACACCTGCGCGCAACGCTCGGCCTCGTCGAGATAGGCGGTGCTGACGATGACCGAAAGCCGCTCCTCGTCCACCAGTTGCCGCACGATCTTCCACAACTCGCGCCGCGACAGCGGATCGACGCCCGCCGTCGGCTCGTCGAGCAGCAGCAGATCGGGCGAGCGCACCAGCGTGCAGGCCAGGCCGAGCTTTTGCTTCATGCCGCCCGACAGCTTGCCCGCCGCCCGCTTGGTGAAAGGCCCCAGGTCGGTCATCGCCATCAGGCGCGCGTAGCGTTCACGCCGCGCGCCGCGGCTGACACCGTGCAGGTCGGCGTAAAGGTCGAGGTTTTCCTGCACGCTCAGGTCTTCATACAGGCCAAAGCGCTGCGGCATGTAGCTGATGCGCTCCTGTACCGCCTGCGGGTCGCGCGCCACGTCGATGCCCAGCACGCGCAGCGCGCCCTCGTCCACGCGCAGCAGCCCGGCGGCCAGCCGCAGCAGGGTGGTCTTGCCGGCGCCGTCGGGGCCGACCAGTGCGCTCAGCGTGCCGGAAGGCACGTCGAGCGTCACATCGTTGAGCGCGTGCGTCGGCTGCGCCGCGCCCTTGAGCTTGAAGCGTTTGTGCAGGTTGTGGACGGAAAGGGCGGGAACGCAGCCCACTGCCTTCCCCTCTGGGGGAGAGCTGGGCAGCGTGTCTCCGCGGACAGTGTTCATTGCAGCGCTGGCCCCCATCCCGACCTTCCTCCAGCGGGGGAAGGAGTCAAAGCGAGGCTGAAAACAAATGGCTGCGGAGCAAGCCAAGCCAGGGCGCCCGTGGCCGGGGTTCCCCCGGCCAGTGGGCGCGCCCCCTCGAGGGGGGAGGCGCAACAGCGCGAAGCGCGTGGAGCCTGGGGGAGAGTCATTTGCCCCCATCCCAACCTTCCCCAGCGGGGGAAGGAGTCAAAGCGAGGCTGGAAACAAATGGCTGCGGAGCAAGCCAAGCCAGGGCGCCCGTGGCCGGGGTTCCCCCGGCCAGTGGGCGCGCCCCCTCGAGGGAGAAGGCGCAACAGCGCGAAGCGCGTGGAGCCTGGGGGTGGTTCATTTCACCAGTCGCACCGTCACCGGCATCCCCAGCCGCAGGCGGTCTTCGGGGTCGTCGGCGAGCACGCGGATTTCATAGACCAGCGCGGTGCGCAGTTCCGGCGTCTGCACGGTCTTGGGCGTGAATTCGGCCACTGACGAGATGTAGCCCACCTTGCCCGTCAACGGCTGATCGGGGTGGCTGTCGGTGTGCAGCGTGGCGGCCATGCCGGGCTTTACGCGGCCAAGCTGGCTTTCGGTAACGTAGGCGCGCACCCATTTGGGATCGGTAATTGCCAGCGTGAACACCGGGCGCTGCGGCGAGGCCATGTCGCCCGGCTCCAGCAGGCGCGCACGCACCACGGCGCCGATGGGCGCTTCGAGCCGCCCCAACTCCACCTGATGCCGGAGTACCGCCAGCGACGCTTGCGCCACGTCGAGCTGCGCCTGCGCCTGCGCGATGTCCTCCTTGCGCGGGCCGATCACCGCAAGCTGCTCGGCCTTGCGCGCGCTTTCGAGCTGCGCCAGCGTCATCTTGCGGCGCGCCTCGGCGGCGTCCAGGTCCTGCTGGCTGACGGCGCGGCCAGCGGTGGTCTGGCCGATGGCTTGCAGGCGCTCCAACTGCTGGCGCGCCAGTTCCGCGTCGGCCTGCGCCGCCGCCGCCTGCGCGCGCGCCTGCGCGATTTCTTCCGGGCGGCTGCCGGTTTTCAGGCGTTGCAGCGCCTGCTGCTGCACGGCGATTTGCGCCTGACTCTGCGCGATCTGCAATTGCAGCGTGCGCGTGTCCAACTCGCCCAGCACCTGGCCCGCCGTTACATGGTCGCCCTCCTGCACGGCCAGCCGGTCGATACGCCCTGCCCCGTCAAAGGCCAGCGACACCTGGCGCAGATCGACGTTGCCGTACAGCAGCAGTTCGCCCGCGTCAGCGGCTGGCCGCAGGAACTGCCAGGCCGCGAACGCGGCCCCGGCCACGATGACGATGGCCCCCAGAATCAACGGCTTTTTGCTCATGATGTCTTGCGCGCGCGGCTGGCGCCGCGCTGGCGATGGAATGAACCGGAATGTTAAGCCGGATAATCCCCGGCTTCACTTCCCCCATACGGTACTGCCCGCGTGATCGAGTTCATCGACGTTCATAAATCATTCGAGGTCGATGGCCGCTCGGCGCCCGCGCTCAGCGGCATCGACCTGCGCATCGAGGCCGGCGAGGTGTTCGGCATCATCGGCCATTCGGGCGCGGGCAAATCGACGCTGGTGCGCCACGTCAACCTGCTGGAGCGGCCCAGCAGCGGGCGCGTGCTGATCGACGGCGAGGACGTTACCGCCTGCACGCTGGCGCGGCTGCGCGAAGTGCGGCGCAGCATCGGCATGATCTTTCAGCACTTCAACCTGCTGTCGAGCCAGACGGTGGCCGGCAACGTGGCGTTTCCGCTGCGGCTGGCGGGCGCTTTGACGGCGCGCGAAATCCGCCAGCGCGTGGCCGAACTGCTGGAGCGCGTCGGCCTGCAGGCGCACGCCGGCAAGTACCCGCGGCAGTTGTCGGGCGGCCAGAAGCAGCGCGTGGGCATCGCGCGGGCGCTGGCCACGCGCCCCAAGATTCTGCTGTGCGACGAGGCCACCAGCGCGCTGGACCCGCAGACCACGCAGTCGGTGCTGCAACTGCTGGCCGAAATCAACCAGGAATTCAAGCTGACCATCGTCGTCATCACCCACGAGATGGACGTGGTGCGCCGCATCTGCGACCGCGTGGCCGTGCTCGACGCTGGCCGCATCGTGGAGTCGGGCCGCGTGGCCGAGGTGTTTCTGCACCCGCGCCACCCCGGCACGCAGCGCCTGGTGCAGGAAACCGGGCACATGAACGAAACGCTGCTGCTGCCGGCCCATGCGCGCGCCGGCTGCACCGTGCGCCTGACCACGCGCGGCGCCAGCACCTTCGAGCCGCTGCTGTGCCACGTGACGCGCGAGACTGGCGCCGATTTCAGCATCCTCAGCGGCCGCATCGACCGCATCAAGGACGAGCCTTATGGGCAGCTCATCCTGTCCATGACCGGCGCTGGCGCCGCCGCCGCGCTGCAACGCCTGGCGGACGCCGGCGTCAGCGTGGAGGTGGTGGAAGGCGCGTGCACATGACCCATTTCTTCATCAACATCGACTGGTCCGACATCTGGCTGGCCACCTGGGACACGCTGCTGATGCTCGGCGGCTCGCTGCTGTTCACCCTGCTGCTGGGGCTGCCGCTGGGCGTGCTGCTGTTTCTGACCGGGCGGCGGCAGTTGTTGCAGCAAGGCGCGGTGCACGGCGCGCTGTCGCTGGCGGCCAACGTGCTGCGCTCGATTCCGTTCGTCATCCTGCTGATCGTGCTGATCCCGCTGACGGTGCTGCTCACCGGCACCTCGCTGGGCGTGGCCGGAGCCATTCCGCCGCTGGTCATCGGCGCCACGCCCTTCTTTGCCCGGCTG
>WRJY01000298.1 GCA_009778355.1 Desulfovibrionaceae bacterium
CGCGATTTGATCGACGGCGTGTACAGCGAAAAAACCGGGCGCGACGCCGAGCGGCTCGGCGCGGCCAGCGGCGCGGCGGTGGAAGAACTGGCCCTGTCCGAAAAAGACCTCGCCCGCGAAATCAAGCGGCTGGAAAAACAGATGCTCGACCACGCCCGCAACCTGGAATTCGAGCAGGCCGCGCGCACGCGCGACCAACTGGCGCTGCTCAAGTCGCGGGTCTTCGGCGCGGCGGGCGAAGGCAGCGCCGCTTGACTTCTCACTTCGTCATTCCTGCGCAAGCGGGAATCCATGCGGCGCGAAGTCGAGGAAACGCCCTTGGATTCCCGCCTGCGCGGGAATAACTGTCGCATTCCGGGCAGCGGCATCGTTTCTTGTACATCACGATGGGTTTCATCGACGCACACCGCATCGCGCTCGACGCCAACAATGTGCAGGCCAACCACCATGAATACGGTGCGCCTTCGGCAATGCACTGAATCGGGAAATCTTCAACCTATCATCGTCCCCATGACGAGCCTTCACGCCCCGCGCCGCGATCGAGCGCCTTCGCCCTGGGTCACCCGCTGGGCGCGGTTGATCGCCCCTGGCGCGGCGGTGCTGGACGTGGCTTGCGGCGCTGGCCGCCATGTGCGCTGGCTGGCGGCGCGGGGGTATCGGGTGACGGGGGTGGACCGCGATGGCGCGGCGCTGGCCGCGCTGGCGGGGCTGGGCGAGTTGATCGAGGCGGACATTGAAAGCGGCCCCTGGCCGCTGCCGGGCCGGCGCTTTGGCGGCGTGGTGGCAACCAACTACCTGTGGCGTCCGCTGATGCCGGCGCTGCTGGGCAGCGTGGCGGACGGCGGGGCGCTGATTTACGAAACCTTTGCCGCCGGCAACGAGACGGTGGGCCGCCCCTCCCGCCCCGACTTTCTGCTGCGCCCGGGCGAGCTGCTGGCCGCCTGCGCCGGGCCGAATTGGCGCGTGGTGGCCTATGAGGACGGGTTTCTGGCAGAAGCTGGCCATCAGGATGGCCAAGCCGCGCCGGGCCGCTTCGTGCAGCGCATCGCGGCGGTGCGGCGGGCCGGCGATCAACCAGGCGCCGCGCCAGCGCGTTATCGGCTGTGAGAGCCTGTTTGCGATCTCGGCAGGCTCTAACCGCCCCTGCGGCGCATCAGGGTTTGCTCGCGCCATTTCATGACGCGAACAGGCCCTAAAATGCGCGCTTGCACCTATCCAAGCTCATGACCCCCATCACAGGCAGCATCGTTGCTCTCGTCACTCCCATGCTGGAAGACGGTGGCGTTGACTATCCCGCCCTGCGCAAGCTGATCGACTGGCACATTGCCGAAGGCACCGATTGCATCGGCGTGGTCGGCACCACGGGCGAGTCGCCCACCGTCAACGTCGAGGAGCACCAGGAGATCATTCGCGTGTCGGTCGAGCAGGCCAAGGGCCGCGTGCCCATCATGGCCGGCTGCGGCGCCAACTCCACCGCCGAGGCGATCGAGCTGGCGCGCTACGCCAGGAAGGTGGGTGCCGATTGCCAGTTGCAGGTGGTGCCCTACTACAACAAGCCGACGCAGGAAGGCCAGTACCTGCACTTCAAGGCCATTGCCGAAGCGGTGGGCGATTTGCCGATGGTGCTGTACAACGTGCCGGGCCGCACCGTGGCCGACATGCAGCACGACACCGTGCTGCGCCTGGCGCGGGTGCCGGGCATCGTCGGCATCAAGGAGGCCACCGGCAGCATCGAGCGCGCGCAGTGGCTGATCCGCGACGTGCCCAAGAGCTTTGCCGTGTATTCGGGCGACGACGCCAGCGCCGTGGCGCTGATGCTGTGCGGCGGCCAGGGCAATGTCAGCGTCACCGCCAACGTCGCCCCGCGCCTGATGCACGAGTTGTGCGTGGCCGCCATCGCCGGCGACCGCGACACGGCCATGCGCATCCAGTTCCAGTTGATGCCGCTGCACAAGCACCTGTTCGTCGAGGCCAACCCCATCCCGGTCAAGTGGGCCGCGGCCCGCATGGGCTTGTGCGGCCCCGCCATGCGCCTGCCGATGACGCCGTTGGCCAAGGCCAACGAGGCGGTGGTCGAGCAGGCGCTGCGCGATGCTGCTCTGCTGTAAAGGCCCCCTGTTTTTTTGCTGGCCGGCGCGCTGGCCGCGCCAAGTCCCCGATTTCTGATTTGAAGGAATGCCGAACGTGATTTCCAATCGACGCACGATGACCGCCTTGAGCGCCGCGCTGCTGCTGGCCGCCGGCGGCTGCTCCATGCTGGAGCCCGACAAGATCGACTACAAGAGCGCGGGCCGCGGCACCCCGCTGGAAGTGCCGCCCGACCTGACCCAACTGTCGGGCCAGTCGCGCTACCAGGTGCCGGGCGGCGCCGTCACCGCCAGCAGCTACCAGGCAGGCCAGGCGGTAGCCGTGGCGGCAGGCGCGCCCACGGCCCTGAACGTCATCGGCGATGTGCACTTCGAGCGCCAGGGCAGCCAACGCTGGCTGCGCGTGGACCGCCCAGCCGACAAACTGTGGGACCCGGTGCGCGACTTCTGGCTGGAAAACGGCTTCCTGCTGGCCACCGACCAGGCCAACATCGGCATCATGGAAACCGATTGGGCCGAAAACCGCGCCAAGATTCCGCAAGACTTCATCCGCAACACGCTGGGCAAGGTGCTCGACTCGCTGTATTCCTCCGGCGAGCGCGACCGCTTCCGCACCCGCCTGGAGCGCAACGACCAGGGCGGCACCGACATCTACATCACCCACCGCGGCATGGAGGAGGTGTACTCCTCCGCCCAGCACGATTCCACCATCTGGCGCCCGCGCGCGCGCGATCCCGAACTGGAGACCGAATTCCTGCGCCGCCTGATGGTCAAGCTCGGCGTGTCGCAAGAGCAATCCAAAGTCATGGTTGCTGACGGCGCTGGCGGCGACAGCGCCACCGGCGGCGCGGCGCAGCCGCCGGCCAGCGCGCGCGTGGTCACCCTGCCCGGCGGCGCGCAGGCGGTGCAGGTGGCCGACGACTTCGACCGCGCCTGGCGCCGCGTCGGCCTGGCGCTGGACCGCACCGGCTTCACCGTCGAGGACCGCGACCGCAGCAAGGGCATTTACTTCGTGCGCTACGTCGATCCGTCGGTCGAAAAGAAAGAGCCGGGCTTCTTCGCCAAGCTGTTCGGCGCCAGCAGCCAGCAATTGCCGACCGCCAAATACCAGATCACCGTGCGCGCCGAAGGCCAGAGCAGCACCGTCGCGGTGCTGAACGGCTCCGGCGCCCCCGCCCCCGCCGCCGATGTGCAACGCATCGTCAAGGTGCTGGCCGACGAACTGCGCTGAACCCCAAAACGGCTCATGCTGCGTTTTGGCAGCCTGGCCAGCGGCAGCTCGGCCACTTGAGCAACACTTGAGCAACGCCCACGAAAAAGCCGCCCGAAGGCGGCTTTTTCATGTCCGGCGAGCGCTGCGGCCCGGCCCGGATCAGTTGCTGGCGGCAGGAGCAGGAGCCGGAACAGCATCGCTTACGGCAGCGCTGGCGGCTTCGGAGGCTGCCTCGGCAGCCGGGGTAGCGGCTGGAGCCGGAGCCGGAGCAGGCTCAGGTGCGGGGGCAGGCGCGACGGGTGCGGGCGCAGGCGCGGGCTGCTCCGTCTTGTTGCATGCGGTCAGGGCAGCGGCGGCGGCGATCAGGGCGGCCAAAACTAGCGACTTGTTCATTTGAAGGGATCCTCTCGTGTCAGAGAAATGGAAAATATTTTTCAGAAAGCATCAAGGCCACTCTCGATGAAGATGCCAAGCGCCTTGAGTGAGAGAAAGATCAAATTCTTTCCACTCAATCTAAAATTATAGCGGCAGATCAAATACCCGTGCTGCCGCCAAGCCGGTTTCTGTGACATTTTTTACAAATCCGGCGTGGCAACGGGAAAGCCCGGCGCGCTGCGGCTGCGCCAGCGAGCGATCAAATCGCGCAGCAATTGGCGGCGTTCGGCATCGCCGCCGCTGCAACACCCAAGCCAGCGGGCACAGCGCGCCCGGCAATTCCCGCGGATCGGCGCCGGGGCAGGACGGATGCGACAATTGCACGATGCAAATCAACCCGCCTTGCGTCGTTGCGCTGACCTGGACACTCAAGGACAGCTTGGGCGACACCCTGGATGAACTGGACGAGCCGGTGGAATTTCTGGCTGGCGGCAACGACCTGCTGCCCGCCATTGAAACCGCGCTGCAAGGCCACGAGGCGGGCGCTACGCTCGACCTGAACCTGGAGCCTGAAGCGGCGTTCGGCGACTTCGACGAGCAGCTCATCTTCCTGGCCCCGCGCCGCCAGTTGCCGGCGGAAATCGAGGAAGGCATGTTGCTCGAAACCTCCGCCCTGCCCCCCGGCATCGCCGATGGCGCGCCCAGTGACGCGATTCTCACCGTGACCGAAATCTACCCCGAGCACGTGGTGCTCGACGGCAACCACCCCTTGGCCGGCATCTCGCTGCGGCTGCATCTGCGCGTGATGGCGGTGCGCGAAGCCACCGAGAACGAAATCGAGCGCGGCAGCGCCGGGGCGGGTTTTTTCAGGCTACAGCCGATGGCACCAGAGTAAAAAATATCCGGGTGACCGTACAGGGCAATCGCATCCAAGCCTGCCTGCGCAGGCTTGAACGACCCGAAGGGCTGCCGCCTCTGGCGGCTGTTCGTCGGCTTGGGTGAGGACCAGCGGCGTGTCCGGTGGTGACGCCGTGGCCGCCCATCCCAACCTTTCCCCAGTGGGGGAAGGAGTCAATCAGCTCCTGCCGGTGGAGCCGTAGCCGCCCGCGCCGCGCGAGGAAACCACGAAGTCATCCACCAGGTTGAAGCTGGCCTGCGCCACGGGCACGATGACGAGTTGGGCGATGCGCTCCATCGGCTCGATGGTGAAGGGCGTGACGCTGCGGTTCCAGGCGCTGACCATCAGTTCGCCTTGGTAATCGCTGTCGATCAGCCCGACCAGATTGCCCAACACGATGCCGTGCTTGTGCCCCAGCCCGGAGCGCGGCAGGATGAGCGCCGCATAGCCGGGGTCGGCCAGGTGAATGGCCATGCCCGTGGGCACGAGTTGCCACGCGCCGGGTGCCAGCAGCAGGGGCGCTTGCAGGCAAGCCCGCAAGTCCAGCCCGGCGCTGCCGGGGGTAGCGTAGGCGGGCATCTGGGCGCGCAGGCGCTCGTCGAGAATCTTCAGGTCGATGTTCACGCCTCGCCCCCCGATACGCGGCGGGCAATCTCGGCCACCAATTGCCGCGCCAGCACGCGCTTGCTGGCGCGGGGCAGTTCGGTCACGCCTTCGTCATCGACCAGCAACAGTGCGTTGTCGTCGCGGCCAAAGGTGGCCGGGCCGATGTTGGCCACCAGCAGCGGCACGCCCTTGCGGGCGCGCTTGGCCTGGGCATTGGCTTGCAGGTTTTCGCTTTCGGCGGCAAAACCGACGCAGTACAGATCGCCGGCCTGCGCGCGCGGCGAGTGGGCGATGCCGGCCAGAATGTCGGGGTTCTCGGCCAGCGCCAGTTGCGGCGCTGAACCGGCGCCGTCTTCTTTCTTGATTTTGTGCTGCGCTGCCCGGACGGGCCGCCAGTCGGCCACGGCCGCCGTGGCGATGAAAATGCTCGCGCCTTGCACCGCGTCGATGGTTGCGGCGTGCATGTTCAGCGCCGAGTCCACGTCGATGCGGCGCACGCCGCGCGGGGTGGACAGATGCACCGGCCCGGCGACGAGGGTCACGCAGGCGCCCGCCTCGCGCGCTGCGCGGGCGATGGCAAAGCCCATCTTGCCACTGGACAGGTTGGTGATGCCGCGCACCGGGTCGATGGCCTCGTAGGTCGGCCCGGCGGTTACCACCACCTGCTGGCCCAGCAGCGGCTTGGGTGCCATGAAGGCGATGAGTTCTTCCAGCAATTCCTCGGCTTCCAACATGCGGCCATCGCCGGTTTCGCCGCAAGCCTGGCCGCCGTGGGCGACGGGCAGCAGGTGGGCGCCGTCGGCGGCGATCTGGCG
Organism: Desulfovibrionaceae bacterium; assembly: GCA_009778355.1. GTDB lineage: Bacteria > Pseudomonadota > Gammaproteobacteria > Burkholderiales > Burkholderiaceae_C > Ottowia. The sequence continues at coordinate 5,995 of WRJY01000298.1, forward strand.
CAGATTGCGCTGGGTCGCCGGGTGCGCCCACATTTCGCGGTTCATGGCCGGGGCCACCAGCAGGGGAACCTGGGCCAGCGGGCGGGCCAGGCACAGCAGGGCCAGCAGTTCACCGGCCTGGCCCTGCGCCAGTTGGGCAATGAAGTCGGCGCTGGCCGGAGCGACGATGACGGCGTCGGCCTCGCGGCTGAAGTTGATGTGCGCCATGTTGTTGGCGGGCCGGTCGTCCCATTGCGAGACATAGACGGGCCGGCCCGACAGCGCCTGCATGGTCAACGGCGTGATGAAGCGGCAGGCCGCGCCGGTCATGACCACCTGCACGGTGGCGCCGGCATTGACGAGCAGCCGGCAGAATTCAGCCGCCTTGTACGCGGCCACGCCGCCGGTCAAGCCCAGCACGAAATGACGGCCCGGCAGCTCGCTGCCCAAGTCCTTGGTGTTCATCATGGAGCGCAATGTAGCAGAGGGGGCGGCTTCCATATTCAGTCCGCCCAACCAACGTCCAACTCCTTGCCGCAGTTGAATATTTCCTGCTTTACCCCGTGCAGCAGTTGCAAGAAAGCGCGTTGCAGGGGACAGTTCCCCTGCAAATTCCGACGCGGTTGTGACTCATGGGCGCCAAGCCAGGCGTTGCCCACGGCGGCCAGTTGTTCATCTCTCGCCAGAGGACTCGAATTGCCGGGGTCAACAAAGCTTGACCGGAGAGTTTTGGGCATCATCGTTAGCCGACAATGAATTCGATAAAGATGAGGCGCGGACCAGCATCAGAATTGCGGCCTGATGCAACACACAACGAACGGAGACAAGACGATGAATCTTTTCACGCTGCTTGAACGCACGGCGCGGCGCTGGCCGCAAGCGGGCGCGGTTTTCAGCGGTACGCAATGCCTGCAAAGCTGGGCGCGGCTGCATGAACGCGCGCTGCGGCTGGCCGGGGCCTTGGGCGCTGGAGGTGATCCGGGCGATCCGCCGCGGCGGGTTGCCATCGCCAGCGAGAACTGCCCCGAATACCTGGAACTGATGTTCGGCGCCTGGGCAGCAGGCGCGGCAGTGGCGCCGCTGAACTACAAGCTGCACCCGCGCGAAATGGCCGACATCGCCAGCGACGCCGAGCCGTCACTGCTGTTCGCGTCAAAAACACTGGCGCCCGGGCTGCGCGATACGCTGCCACCCGCGTGGAGCAAGCACGTGGTGACCATCGGCAGCGCGGAATACGAAGCGCTCTTTCGGTCTGCACCCGCCCTCCCCCGCGACACCAGGCCCGAAACGCTGGCCTGGCTGTTCTATACCAGCGGCACCACGGGCCGCAGCAAGGGCGCGATGCTGACGCACCGCAACCTGATGGCGAGCACGCTGTCTCACTTGGCCGACGTGGAGGCCATCGACGAAGGTTGTAGCCAGATTCACGCCGCGCCCATGTCGCATGGATCGGGGCTTTACATCCCGGCTTACGTGGCGCGCGGGGCCCGTCAGGTCATCCCGGCTTCGGCTGGCTTCGAGCCTGGAGCGTTCCTGGATTTGTGCGACGCCCATCCAGGCTGCGGCGCATTCCTGGCGCCAACCATGGTGCAGCGCCTGCGCGTGACCGTTGAGGCCGCCGGCAGGGGCCGTCCGCGCGGCCTGCGCACCATCATCTACGGCGGCGGCCCGATGTATGTAGAGGAGTTGAACAAGTCGCTGGCGGCGTTCGGGCAAGTCTTTGTGCAAATCTACGGCCAGGGCGAATCGCCCATGACGATCACCTGGTTGCGGCGCGCCGATCACGCGCTGGGCAATGCCGCGCTGCTGGGTTCAGTCGGCACGGCGCGCACCGGCATGCGGGTGCGCGTGGTCGGCGAGGACGGGCGCGACCTGCCTGCCGGCGCCACCGGCGAGGTCATCTGCCAAGGCGACGCCGTGATGGCCGGTTACTGGCGCAACCCCGAGGCAACGGCTGAAACGCTGCGCGATGGCTGGCTGCACACCGGTGACATGGGTTCGCTGGACGAGCACGGCTACCTCACGCTGCGCGACCGCAGCAAGGACGTCATCATCAGCGGCGGCTCCAACATCTACCCGCGCGAGGTGGAAGAAGCTTTGCTCGCTCATCATGCCGTTGCCGAGGCCTGCGTAGTCGGGATACCCGATGCCGAATGGGGCGAAACCGTTGCGGCTTTCGTGGTCACGACGGCGGGCAAGACCGTGAGCGAGCGCGAGCTGGATGCCCACTGTCTGAACCGCATCGCCCGCTTCAAGCGACCCAAGCGCTACGTCTTTATCGACGCGCTACCCAAGAACAGTTACGGCAAAGTGCTCAAGCGCGTCTTACGCGAGCGGCTGGCCATACAAGACACCTGATCCGTCTGAATTTCAAACGACCGGTCGAATCTCGAACGACCGCAAGCGCTGCCGGGGCTGTCTGCAGGTCTTGGTGAAAACCCCCGGGGCGTGTCGAAGAATCAAGCACTTGGCGCGCGTCCATCGACAAGGCGCGGCGTTTGGCATGGGCGTTGCTTGAAGGATCAGCGAAGCGGGCGACAGGCCAGCCTCCCTCGCCCGGTTCCCCTTCGCAACTCAGAACAGGAGACAAACGCTCAGGCGTTGCAAGCCAAGACCGGCATGAAGGACAAGATCGTGCTGCCGCTCGGCCCTCACCTGTACGTCGTGCAGGACACCCGCAGCAAGAAGTGGGAAACCAAGTGCGACTGCGGCCACAGTTTCGGCGACTACCGCGAGAACTGGAAGTTGAACGCCATCGTCTATGTACGCGACACCAAGGACGCGATGAACGAGGTCTATCCCCACCTGATGTCGCCCGACACTCGGTGGCAGGTGTACCGCGAGTACTACTGCCCGCAGTGCGGCTGCATGCACGACATTGAAGCGCCCACGCCTTGGTACCCGGTGATCCACGACTTCGAGCCGGACATTGATACTTTCTACAAGGAGTGGGTGAACCTGCCGCTGCCTGAACGGGTCGATTGACTTCAAGCACGACTTCCTTCCCCCGGCTGGGGAAGGAGCAGATACCCCCAGCGCGGCAGTGGCCAGCATTCTGTGGTGCAATCGTGCGCACGAGACAAGCGGCCCCAGCCGGTGGCCGCCGGAAAAGGACACGCTCATGGACTTGCCAGCCCGTCAGATGTTCTCCGATCCCGCCAAGGAAGCGGCCGTCACCCATGCCTGGGAATCATTCCTCAGCGGCGCGCCGCATGAGCGGCCTGCCGATATCCTGCGTTCGCTGGTGGACGTATCTTGGCAGCGTTGCCTGGAGGCGCAGGTCGATCCGCGCCGCCGCCGCGGCCCGCAGCCGCTGTCGGCGCAAGACCTCTCCCTGCTATGCGAGCGCCAGCGCGACCTGATGCAAGCCAGCGCGCCGGTAATGGCCAGCGCGCGCGACTTTCTGGTCGAAACCGGCACGCTGATGGCAGTCGCCGGCACCGACGGCACCATTCTGAACACCGAAGGCGACTGGCCCGCCATTGATTCCGCCGAAGCCATCCGCCTGGTGCCCGGCGCGCAATGGACCGAAGGACTGTGCGGCACCAACGCCATTGGCACCGCGCTGGCGCTGGGGCAGCCAGTGCAGGTGCATTCCAGCGAGCACTTCTGCGAAGGCATCAAGCGCTGGACTTGCTCGGCCACCGTCATCCACGACCCGGCTGATGGAGAAGTAGCTGGCGTGCTCGATGTCTCGGGCCTGTCCGAGACTTACAGCCGGCATACCCTGGCGCTGGTGGTGGCCTCGGCCAGCCGTATCGAAAGCCGCCTGGCCATGATCCAGATGGAGCGGCGCTACCGCTTGCTCGACCGTGCCACCGGGCGCCTGACCACCGCCAGCGGCGACGGTGTGGTGCTGCTGGACTGGCGGGGCTTCCCGATCAAGCTCAACAAAGGCGGCCAGGCCGCCATGGTCGCCGCTGGCGCTGGCGCTTCATCGCTGGCAGCGCTGGGCCGCATTCCTGGCTTGGCGGCGGCGAGCCTGGGCCGCGATGTGCTGCCGGCCTGGATCCGCCCGGAATGGATCGAGCCGCTGGTCGAAAAAGGCGAACACCTCGGCACCCTGCTGGTAATTCCCGGCCAGCCGCAGCGCCTGCACATGCTGCCGCGCAGCGCGCCCAGCGCCGATGCTTCCGGCGCGGCCCGTGAGACTTGTCCGGCCAGCGCGGCGGGGCAAGACGCCTTCACCGGCCTGGTGACCGAAGACCCAGCCGTGCTCGCCGCCATGGCACGCGCGCGCCAACTGGCACGGGCGCGCGTGCCGGTACTGCTGCTGGGGGAAACCGGCGTCGGCAAGGAAGAATTCGCGCGCGGCATGCACACCGGCGGGCCATTCGTCGTGCTCAACTGCGGCGGCCTGTCGCGCGAGTTGCTCGCCAGCGAACTGTTCGGCTATGCCGAAGGCGCCTTCACTGGCGCGCGCAAAAGCGGCATGGTCGGCAAGATCGAGGCCGCGCACGGCGGCACGCTGTTCCTCGATGAAATCGGCGAAATGCCCGCCGACATGCAGCCGCACCTGCTGCGCGTGCTGGAGCAAGGCGAGATTTACCGTATCGGAGAAAACACGCCACGGCACGTCGATTTCCGTCTCATCGCCGCCACGCATCGCGACTTGCCGCAGCAGGCGCAGGCCGGCGTGTTCCGCATGGACCTGTACTACCGCATCGCCGTCACCACCTTGCGCATTCCGCCGCTGCGCCAGCGCAGCGGCGACGTGGCACTGCTGGCACGGCATTTCCTGGCCCACTTCCGGCAACTGCACGGCATCGGCCCCGGTACGATTGCTCCGCAGGCGCTGCAAGCTCTGGGCGCCTACGCTTGGCCGGGCAACGTGCGCGAGCTGCGCAGCGTCATCGAAGGCGCCGTCCTGCTCGACGAAGGACCGGTGCTCACATGCGCCTCGCTGCCGCCCGAAATCACCCAGACCGAGCCGCCGCCACCAACGCAGCCGCTGCAAGCCCTGGCCGCCGACGCAGTGCCCAGCATGGAGCAAGGCGAAACCCTGCTGATCCGCCACGCCATCGAAGCCAGCCACGGCAACCTGACCCAAGCCGCGCACCGCCTGAACATCGCCAAGAGCACGCTGTACGCCAAGATGAAACGCTACGGGCTGTCGCGTTAGGAACCGTTTGACCTTGCCCTCGATTTCCGTATCCCATAGCCAAGGCCAGACCGAGTGCTTGATCCTCTTGGGCTTTTTGTGTGATGTCCTGGTCGGGGTGAGAGGATTCGAACCTCCGGCCTCTACGTCCCGAACGTAGCGCTCTACCAGGCTAAGCTACACCCCGATGGCATCCGTGCCAGTGATCCGCGAAAAAGGATCACGACCGCCGTTGCAGCAGTTGAGTCGCCAATTCTAGCAAACTGTCGGTGTATTCATTCTTCGGCAACATGCGCGCCGCGTCGATGGCGCGTTGGGCTTGGGCGGCGGCGGCGGCGCGCGTGCCCTCCAGCGCGCCGCAGCCGCGCACGATTTCAATGATGGCGGGCAATTCATCGGCGCTGCCGGTTTCGATGGCGCGCCGCACGGTGGCCGCGCCATCGGGCGCCGCGGTCTGCATGGCCAGGATCAGGGGCAGCGTAGCCTTGCCCTCGCGCAAGTCGTCGCCCAGGTTCTTGCCCATCTCATCCACGCTGCCGTCGTAGTCCAGCACGTCGTCGATGACCTGAAAGGCCGTGCCCAGCGACTGGCCGTACTCCGCGCAAGCCTGTTCGATCGCGGGCGCAGCGCCCGCCAGCACCGCGGCCAGGCGGCTGCTGGCCTCGAACAGCTTGGCGGTTTTGGAGCGGATCACGCGCAGATACCCGGCCTCGTCGAGCGAAGCGTCGTGCATGTTCATCAGTTGCAGCACCTCGCCCTCGGCGATGACGTTGGTGGCGTCGGCCAGGATTTGCATCACGCGCATGTTGTCGGTTTCGACCATCATCTGGAAGGCGCGCGAATACAGAAAGTCGCCCACCAGCACGCTGGCCGGGTTGCCGAACACCTCGTTGGCGGTCGAGCGACCGCGGCGCAGGGTCGATTCGTCCACCACGTCGTCGTGCAACAGCGTCGCCGTGTGAATGAACTCCACCACCGCGGCCAGGTTGAAGCGGTGCGCGCTCTGGCAGCCCAGCGCGCCGCAGGTCAGCAGCAGCAGCATGGGGCGCAGCCGCTTGCCGCCAGCCGAGATGATGTAGCGCGCCACCTCGCCCACCAGCGGCACGCCGGAAGCGAGCCGGCGAGCGATGGCGGCATCCACTTGCCGCATGTCGGCGGCGGCAAGCGCAAAAGCGGGGCTGATGGGGGCGGGCGGTAAGGACAAGAGCAGTACCCTGGCGATGGGTGAGGCGCGCCGGGCGCGGCGTCGGGCATTATAGATTTGGCTTTTGCCGCCAGCCGCCTTTGCAGAGCGATGCGGATGCGATTTGCCAGGGCGCGGCCAGGCTGCTATAATGCCCAGTTCCCCGGAAATTCGTCCAGGGAATTTTTCATTGGAAAAACGAGGTTTCACACATGTACGCGGTCATAAAAACCGGCGGCAAGCAGTATCGCGTTGCCGCTGGCGAAAAGATCAAGGTAGAACAGATTGCTGCGGACGT
>WRJY01000299.1 GCA_009778355.1 Desulfovibrionaceae bacterium
GCGCATCGGCTGCATCACCTATGCCTACGAACCTATCCATAACGGATGGTTCAGCACATGTATGCAGATGTTTTATTTGAGCTGTTCAAACCCTGTTTTGCTCCTTCCCCTACTGGAGGAAGGTCTGGATGGGGCCAGGCCAGCAGCCAAGTTGCCGCATCCGGTCGCAAGGTTTGCTGGCCCGCGGCATCAAGTTAACGCTTACAGTTGTTACTTGCGCAACATCAAACTAAAAAAAAACCGCACAACGTGAAAAATTTCCCAGTCTGAAAGCACGCTTCGATTATTTCCGCTCCTACGCTGATGGTGCTTACTTTGTTTGCAAACAAGTTGGCGGTTTGACACTTCTATCGGATAAAAGGAGGTTCTCGACATGCTTCGCTTTGTCTTTGGCTTTGGCTTTGCAAAAGCCACATCTGCTCCGGCCTTTCCCCGTCTCCCATTGCGCCGCTTTGCCCGCGCCTTGGGCGCTGTACTTCTGGCCGCCTGCGCCCTGCCCGCGCTGGCCGACATTCCTGCCGTCGAGCGCAATGCACTGATCGACCTGTACAACAGCACCAACGGCGATGGTTGGACCGACAACACCGGCTGGAAGACGGCAGGCAGCTTCAGCGGCGTTGGCACCGAATGCACTTGGTATGGCGTGATCTGCGATGCAATGCAAACGCATATCACATACATCGATCCTCACGACAACCACCTTGCCGGCACCCTGCCACCGACATTGAACACGCTGACCGCGTTGCAGCATTTCAATGTAAGCAACAACCAACTTTATGGCGATATCCCTCCGCTAACCGGACTGACGGCATTGCAGTACTTCAGTGTCTTCAACAACCAACTCGACGGCAGTATTCCTGACTTGACCGGGTTGACAGCACTGAACTATTTTGACGTCAGCACCAATAAACTCATCGGCAGCATCCCTTCGCTGGCCGGGCTGACAGCGTTGCAGGCATTCTTTGCCGATAGCAACCAGCTCACCGGTAGCATTCCCTCGCTGGCCGGGGTGCCAACGCTGCTAACGTTCTGGGCCGACAACAACCGACTTACCGGCAACATTCCCTCGCTGGCCGGACTAACAGCGTTGAATAGCTTCCGCGTCCAGAACAACCAGCTCACCGGCAGCATCCCCTCGCTGTCCGGACTGACGATGCTGGTGATCTTCCGTGTCGAAAACAACCAACTCACCGGCACCCCGCCTGACGCACCTTTCAGTTTGGCGGCAGGCAATTCGCAACTGTGCCCCAATTACCTGAGCGCGCCTTCGCCCACCGACGCGGCATGGGACACCGCCACCGGCACGGCGGACTGGCACGCGACCTGTTCGGCAGCGCCCACCGTCACTCTGAACGCCAGTGCCGCGTTCAGTTCGCCGGTTGCAGGCGCCACGTTGCCGAATTTGACGCTGACCTGCACTCCGGGGGCAACCACGGTCACGCCCGGCAGCATCTGGACGGTGGCAACCGGCGCAGCCTGCACGCTGGCCACCACGGGCGGCACGACGCCGGCAGGTTATGTGGTTGACAGCACGAGCTTCGATGGCCCGGCAAACATCTTCACCAACCCGGCCAGCGGCTCGTTCACAGCCTTCACCGTGCCAGCGGGCGGCACTGCCAACCTCAACGTAACGGTGACGTTGAAAGCCATGCCCGTCGCCACAGTCGCCACAGCCGTGCCGACGCTGGAAACCACTGCCCTGGGCCTGCTGGCCACCCTGTTGGCGCTGACTGCCGCCGCACGGCGACGTCAGCACGGCTGAGGCGCCGCTGGTGGCCCCTATCCCGGCTGCCCCCCATCGAAATCCACCAGCGTGAACAGCTTCAGCCCGGCGGCGCGCAGGCGGGCGGAGCCGCCGAGTTCGGGCAGATCGACGATGGCGGCGCCTTCGATCACGGCGGCGCCGAGTTTCTGGAGCAGCTTCATGCCGGCCATCATGGTGCCGCCGGTGGCGATCAGGTCGTCGATCAGCAGCACGCGCTGGCCATGGGCCACGGCGTCGGTGTGCAACTCGACGGTGGCGCTGCCGTATTCCAGTTCGTAGGTTTCCTCGACGGTGGTAAAAGGCAGCTTGCCTTTCTTGCGGATGGGCACGAAGCCGACGTTCAGCTCGTAGGCGACGACCGACCCCAGGATGAAGCCGCGCGCGTCCAGCCCGGCCACCACGCCAGGGCGCAGGGCGGGGTCCATGTAGCGGTGCACGAAGGCGTCGATCAGCACGCGGAACACGCGCGGGTTTTGCAGCAGCGGCGTGATGTCGCGAAACTGCACGCCGGGCGCTGGCCAATCATGCACGGTACGGATGTGCTGGCGCAGATAGTCGGAGACGGAAAAGGGCGCGCTGGCGGCCCCGGCGTTGACGGCGGTGTTCATGGCTCGGCATTGTGCCGCCTGCGCGGCTCAACTCAACAATTCTTCGGCCCGGGCCAGCGCATCGGCCTTGCCCGCCAGCACCAGTGTCTCGCCGCCTTGCAGCGGAGCGCCGTCGCCGGGCGGCACGGGATGGCCGTCGCGCCGGCGCAGGCCGACGGCGCGCAACTCGCCCGCGCCGGCCAGCAGATCGTCCAGGGCGCGGCCCGCCAGAGCGTCGGGCAGCACGAAGGTTTGCAGACGTTCCTCGGCCATTTCGTCGTCGCTGGCGTCGGCGACGCCGCGAAAGTGGCCGCGCAGCATGTTGTAGCGTTGCCCGCGCTGCTGCTGCATGGCGCGGATGACGCGCCGCATGGGCATACCGGCCAGCGCCAGCGCGTGGCTGGCGAGCATCAGCGAGCCTTCGTGCGATTCGGGCACCACTTCGGTGGCGCCGGCCTGGCGCAGCTTGTCGAGGTCGCGGTCGGTCTGCGTGCGCACCAGCACCGGCACGTGCGGCGCCAGGCTGCGGATCACCGCCAGCGCCTTCAGCACGTTGGGCAGTTCGAGGTAAGTGATGGCGATGGCGCTGGCGCGGTTGATGCCGGCGGCGATCAGCGCCTGCGGCTTGGCGGCGTCGCCAAAGGCCACCGATTGCCCGGCGGCCTGCGCCTGCCGCACGCGGTCGGGGTCGAGGTCGAGCGCGACGTAGGGCACGTCCTGAAGCTCCAGCAAACGGGCCATGGCCTGGCCGCTGCGCCCGTAGCCGCAGATGACCACGTGGCTGCGGGTGTTGATCGACTGGCTGGCGATGCGCGTCATTTGCAGCGATTGCTGCATCCACTCGCCAGCCACCAGCCGCATGACGATGCGGTTGCTGGCCATGATGATGAAGGGCGTGGCCAGCATCGACAGCACCATGGCGGCCAGCACCGGGTGAAACAACTCGGGCGACAGCAGTTCGTAGCGGCGGCTCAGGGTCAGCAGCACGAAGCCGAATTCGCCCGCCTGCGCCAGATACAGGCCGGTGCGCAGCGCCACGCCGCCGCTGGCGCCGGCGATCCTGGCCAGCGCCGCCACCAGCCCCAGCTTGAACAGCACCGGCAGCGTCGCCAGCGCCAGAATCAGCGGCCACTGCGACGCCACCTCGCGCAAATCCAGCAACATGCCGATGGTGATGAAAAACAGGCCCAGCAGCACGTCGTGGAAGGGGCGGATTTCGGCCTCCACCTGCACGCGGTATTCGGTCTCCGAAATCAGCACGCCGCAGATGAACGCGCCCAGCGCCATGCTCAGGCCCGCGCGCTCGGTCAGCCAGGCCAGGCCCAGGGTCATCAGCAGCATGTTGAGGACGAACAGCTCCTCGCTCTTGCGCCGCGCCACCACGGTCAGCCACCAGCGCATCACGCGCTGGCCGCCCCACAGCAGCACGGTAATCAACAGCGCCGCCTTCAGGCCGGCCAGCGCCAGCTCGCGCAGCAGTTCTTCCGGCGGGCTGCCCAGGGCGGGGATCAGCACCAGCAGCGGCACCACCGCCAAGTCTTGCAGCAACAGCACGCCCATCACGCGCTGGCCGGTCTCGGATTCCAGTTCCATCCGGTCGACCATCATCTTGACGACGATGGCGGTGCTGCTCATCGCCATCGCGCCCGACAGCCCCAGCGAAGTCTGCCAGTTCAACGGCCACACCGACGGCGCCAGCCAGGCCAGCAGCATCGACCCCGCCGTGGCCAGCGCCATCGTCAGCGCCACCTGCGCCAAGCCCAGGCCGAACACGTGACGCCGCATGGCCCGCAGCTTGTGCAAATTGAATTCCAGCCCAATGGCGAACATCAAGAACACCACGCCAAACTCGGCCAGGTACTTGATGCTCTCGGCATCCTGCCCGAATGCCGGCCACAGCAAATGCGGCTCCATCAGCACGCCCGCCAGCAGGTAGCCCAGAATCGCCGGCAACTTGAGCCAGCGGCAAGCCGCCACCGCCAGCACGGCGGCCAGCAGGTACAGCAGCGTCAGCTCCAAGGCGGTCATGGGCCGATCCTAGCAGCGCCGCCCGCCTCTACGCCTTCCCCCTTTGGGCATTGGCATCCGCACATCCCATCCGATGTGAAAAGCGGTTTGTCCACTCGACGGTCTGGCCCTTGCGGCGCCCTTGATGTTCTGGCCATCGATGAGCAAACGCCGGAAGCTATTGTTTTTGTAGCGCGCCGGCAAACACCCCGGCGTCCACGTTGGCCTCAGTGAGAACGACGCCGACGCGCTGGCCGCGCAGGGCGGAGCGCTCTTGCATGGCGCCGGCGCCAGCGCCTTCGGCGAGGTTGTGTGTGTCGGCATAAAGGGCGCGCATGGCGGCCTCTACCGCATCGTCGCTGACCTGCGCGACATGATCCAGGCCCGCCGACAGCACGGCCAGAGGGCTTGCGGGTCGGCGCGGCGCGCGGCCATGTCATCGGCAATGCGGGTGGCACAGGGCGCCTCGGCCACGCGGCCAGCAGCCAGCGAGTCGGCGCAGGTGCTGACGTGGCGGCTGACCACGCCGACGATGCGCGCCGCATGGCCCAGCGCCCGCATGGCGGCGTTTTTCTCCACCGCGTTGCCGCGCGGCACGACGATGGTGCCGCGCACGCCGTGCATGCGCGCTGCCCAGCCGATGCTCTGGCCGTGATTGCCGCGAGTAGCGCCTATGGCCTCGCGCGGCAGCGCGCCGCGCGCCCTCAGGCGGTCGAAAAAAGTCAGGCCGCCGCGAGTCTTGAACGCGCCCACCGGCGTGTGGTTCTCGTGCTTGACCCAGCAGTCCGCGCCCAAGCGCCGGGACAGCAGCGCCCAGTGGTATTGCTGCGCGGGCGGAAATTCGCGATGCACCACCGGCGCGGCGGCTTCGATTTCGGCAAGGGAGGGCAGTTCGCTCAAAGGACTGGCGCCGGGAGACGTTGAAGGCATGGTCATGGGCCAGTAGGAGTTGGATTTGGCAACGGAGTTCCACGTCAGACGCCATCTCGCCACCGGCGGTACCCCGCCGCTCTCAGCTCGCAGGCCGGGCAAGCGCCGCAGCCACGGCCCCAATCGTGCCGGCGCCGTCTGTCGCCCTGGTAACAGGTGTGCGTGTCTTCGCGAATGATTTCGATCAGACTGTCGCCGCCCAGATCGGCGGCCAACTGCCAGGTCTGCGCCTTGTCGAGCCACATCAAGGGCGTCTCGATCGCCAGCGGGCGCGCCATGCCCAGACTCAACGCGGTCTGCATCGCTTGCATGGCGTCGTCGCGGCAGTCGGGATAGCCGGAGTAATCGGTCTGGCTCATTCCGCCCACCAGCACGGCGCAGCCCCGGCGATAGGCGAGCGCGGCGGCCAGCGTCAGAAACAGCAGATTGCGGCCAGGCACGAAGGTGTTGGGCAACCCGTCGGCCTGAAGGACGATCCTGGCATCGCCGGTCAGCGCCGTGTCGCTGATTTGGCCGAGCACGCCGATGTCGAGCAGATGATCCTGGCCCAGGCGCGCAGCCCACTGCGCAAAGCCGCCGCGAATGCGCTCCAGCACCGTGCGCCGGCAATCCAGTTCGACCCTGTGCCTCTGCCCATAGTCGAACCCGATGGTTTCCACCTGCGCGTACTTATCCAGCGCCCACGCCAGACAGGTGGTCGAGTCCTGCCCGCCCGAGAAGAGAACGATGGCTTTTGGGGCGGTCACTTGGTCACTCCTTTGGGCATGGCTTGATCGAATGGCGTGGCTGCCTGCCGTTCCAGAAAACGGCGCACCGGCGCGGGCAGGCCCAGGGCGGGCCAGGCCGCGGGCGCGTGCCAGCGGCCTTCGCCTGCCAGCGGCGTTGCCGCCGGCAGGCGGGCGCTGATGACGTGAATCTCCAGATCGCGGTGCGTCAGCGCGTGGGCAAACGGCGGGTGCGCCGCCGCCGTGGCCCGGGCCGGCGCCGGCAGGTCTTGCATCAGCTCGCCGCTGCTGCCGTATTGGGGCAGGCAATGCAGCCGCGCCCAGATGCCGGTGGCAGGCCGCCGCGCCAGCCAGAGCTGGCCCCGGTCATCGACGGCGTGCAACAGCCACAGCGCCTGCTGGCCGCGGCGCAGCCGCCGCGTGTTGACCGGGTAGCGTTCAGGCTGGCCCTGGCGGGCGGCGACGCAGCGGCCGGCCAGCGGGCATGTGGCGCACGCGGGGCGGCGCAGCGTGCAAACCGTGGCGCCCAGGTCCATCAGGCCCTGCGTGTAGATGGGCATGGCCTGCTCGATGTCGCGCGTGGGCAGCAGGCTTTCGGCGCGTTGCTGCAAGGCGCGCACGTGGGCGGCGATGCGCAGGTCGTCGCCGATGCCGAAGGCGCGCGTCAGCACGCGCTTGACGTTGCCGTCCAGAATGGCGGCGCGCTCGCCGAAACAAAAGGCCGCGATGGCGGCAGCGGTGGACGGGCCAATGCCCGGCAGGCGTTGCAGTTCGGCGGCGGTGCGTGGAAAGCCGCCGCCCGGGCGCGCCGTCACTTGGCGCGCGCAGGCGTGCAGGTTGCGCGCGCGCGAGTAGTAGCCCAGGCCGCTCCACAGCGCCAGCACTTCGTCCTGGTGCGCCGCCGCCAGGCTGGCCAGGTCGGGAAAGCGCGCCAGAAAGCGCCGGTAGTAGTCCAGCGCCGTGGCGACCTGGGTTTGTTGCAGCATGACCTCGGACAGCCAGACGCGGTAAGGATCGCGCGTGGCTTGCCAAGGCAGGCCGTGGCGCCCGTGGCGCTGCTGCCAGCCGATGACGCGGGCGCAAAACCAGCCGCTCACGCGATCACGGCTTCGGCTTCGGCAACCGGCGCCGGCTCGTCATGATGGGCATCGCGGATGTGCAGATCGGGCATCAGTTGGTCGAGGCGGTGCTGCGCGGCCTCCAGCGCCGTCTCTTGTTCCCTGATTTCGCCGATGCGCTGGTCCAGCCCGCCGGCGGCGTCCTGGATGCGCCGGATAGCGTCGATGCGGCGTCCGTAGGCGCGCCGGCGCTCGCGCAACTGCGCGCCGAGCTGGCTGGAGCACGATTTGTTCCACAGTTCGATTTCGCCCAGCGCGGCCTCGAAGACCGCGCGCACGCGGGCCGCCAAGGCGCGCAGCAGTTTCTCGCAGAACTCGGGCCGGGCCAGTTGCAGCGCGTTGCCCATGCCCAGGTACTGCATGTGGCTGTGTTCGATGGCCGCCAGGTCTTTTTCGGCTTCGGCCATGTCCGGCGGCGGCGCGATTTGCAGCGCAAAGCCGTATTCGGTATTGAGCCGGCGAAACGAATGGGTCAGCATGTCGTGAATCTCGGCTTCGAGCGCGCGCGCCTTGCGCACCACGGCGCGCAGGTTATCGAAGCCCTCGGCATACGCGCGCTTGATGCCCAGCTTCAGGCCAGGCTCGCGCAGCACGACCGTGAGGCCGACCAGTTCGCGCTTGATCGAGGCGCTGCCCAGCAGCCTGAACAAGTCGCGCAGCAGCTTCATGTGGACCGAACGCACCGCCAGCACGGTGGCCGCGCTGCGGTCGAAGTCGGCTTTTTCCTGCTCGACGCGCAGCCGCATCTGGCGCACCACGGCGTGGTTCTTGCCGCGCAGCCCCTTGAGCTCCAGCAGTTGCTCGGCCAGTTCGCGCCGGCGCACGCTCAGCGTGCGGGCGGCATCGGCCTGCAACCGGCCCATGCCGGAGCGGATGGCGTTCTCCAGCATCGACTGCCTGGCCCCCAGCACCTGCCGGCCCAGCAATTGCTCGAACGCCTGCAGGCGGCTTCGCCTGAGCAGCACATCGTCGCCCCGCACCTTGGCCAGCAGGCCCTTCTGAGCCGACAGGGCCATCACCTGCGTGGCCGGCAGGCCCAGCGTGTGCGCGGTGTCGGCGCACTGGCGCGCGATCTGGGCCTCGATCAGGGCGGCGGAGCTCAAATCGTCCCACAGCGTGTCGATCTTGTTGAGCACTACGAAGCACGCGCCGAAGCTGTTTTCCATCGCGGCCAGATGCTCGCGCCAGATGGCGAGGTCGGACTTGGTCACGCCCGTGTCAGTGCCAAGCACGAACACCGCCGCCTGCGCCTGCGCGATCAGGTTCACGGTGAGTTCGGGTTCGGCGCCGATGGCGTTCAGGCCCGGCGTGTCCAGCACCACCAGCCCCTGCTTGAGCATGGGATGCGGCATGTTGATCAGCGCATGGCGCCAGCGCGGCACCTCGACCGCGCCGGCGGCATTGACGGGCGGGTTGTCGTCCAGCCGGTCGTCGTGCCAGAAGCCTAGCGCGCGCGCCTCGTCCTTGCTGACGTACAGCACCTCGGACACCTTGGTCATGGCGCCGGCCAACTGGGCCGCATCATGCACGTCCAGACTCACCCGGGTCCATTTTTCGGGCATCGTGCGCCATTCCAGCAACGCCTGGGGTTGCAGCCGGGTTTCGATGGGCAGCAGGCGCAGGCAAGGCGGCAGGGCGGGGTCGTAGCCCAGTTCGGCCGGGCACATGGTGGTGCGCCCGGCGCTGGCGGGCATGATGCGGCGGCCATAGCTGGCAAAGAACACCGCGTTGATCAGTTCGGACTTGCCGCGCGAGAACTCGGCCACGAAGGCGACCATCACCTTGTCCGAGCGCAACTGCTCGATCAGCCGCTGCACGCTTTCCTCGGAGCTGTCGTCCAGCAGTTCCTGCTCGCGCAGCCAGTCGGCCTGCACCTTCAGGCGCAGGCCCATCTCGGCGCGCCACGCGCCATGCCGGTCGAACCGTTCGTTGAAATCCGTTCTCACCCGTCGCCTCGCATGCTTCGCATGCATATTACACCGGCCATGCCGCGCACCGGCAGCCTTCAACGCTGACAGCGCGGACAAAAAAAAGTCGACCGCTGCCCCTGGCGGATTTGCCTCAGCGGCGCGCCGCAGCGCACGCAAGGCTGCCCGGCGCGCGCGTAAACCGCCGCCTCGGACTGAAAATGTCCGCGCTCGCCCGCCGCGCTGGAAAAATTGCGCAGCGTGCTGCCGCCGCGCTCCACCGCTCGCGCCAGCACCTCGCGAATGGCCGCGCGCAGGCGGTCGGCGCGCGGGCGCGACAGCCGGCTGGCGCGCACGGTGGGCCGGATGCCGGCCAGAAACAGCGCCTCGGACGCATAAATGTTGCCCACGCCAACCACCACGTCGCCTGCCAGCAACACCTGCTTGATCGGCGCGCGCCTGACCTTCAGGGCGGCATGGAACGCGGCGGGGTCGAACCCGGCATCGTCCAGCGGCTCCACGCCCAGCCCGGCCAGCAGCCGGCGCGCCAGGCCGGCCTCCGCCGACGGCGACCACACCACCGCCCCGAAGCGGCGCGGATCGTGCAGGCGCAGCACGCCCCGCGTGGTATGCAGGTCGAAATGATCGTGCGGACCGGGCGGCGGCTGCGCGGGCCGGAAATCCAGGCTGCCCGACATGCCCAGGTGCAGCAGCAGCACGCCCTCGTCGAGCCGCAGCAGCAAATACTTGCCGCGCCGCCCGACCTCCAGCACCGTGCGGCCCGCCAACTGCCCGGGCGCCAGCCCCAGCGGCCAGCGCAGCGGCTTGCCTTGGTGCGCGGCAAGAATGCGGGCGCCGCAGATGCGGTCGGCAAAGCTGCGCCGCGTGACTTCGACCTCGGGTAATTCGGGCATGGCTTGGATTATTATGACGAGCCCATGAAATCCTATCGTTGCGTTCTGGCCGGCATGGCCCTGACGGCGGCGGTGCCTGCCGCGCTGCCTCAGACGCCGGCTTCGCCCGATGCGCCAGCCTCCGCGGCCCAGGCCGCCGCGCCCGCGGCGCAGTCGGCCATGAGCGCGCGGCTGCTGTACGAACTGCTGCTGGGCGAAATCAGCTTCCGCCAGAACAACGCGCAAAACGGCGTGGGCTACATGCTGAACGCCGCGCGGCGCACCGGCGACGAATCGCTGTTCAGGCGCGCGACCGAGATGGCGATTGCCTCGCGCTCCGGGCCGGCGGCGCTGGAGACCACGCGCGCCTGGCGGCAGGCGTTTCCCCATTCGGTGCAGGCCGCCCGCTTCGAGCTGCAAGTGCTTCTGGTGCTGGGCCGCGTGCCCGAGACCGAAACGCCGGTGCGTGAGTTGCTGGCCGATCTGCCGCAGGCCGAGAAGGAGTCGTTCATCATCGCGCTGCCCGCGCTGTACCAGCGCGCGCCCGACAAGGCGCAAACCGCCCGCATCGTCGAAGCCGCCTTGCTGAACGCCATCAAGGACCCGGCCCTGGCGCCCGCCGCCTGGACCTCCATCGGACGCCTGCGCTTGCAGGCCGGCGACAAAACTGGCGCGCTGTCGGCCGCCACGCTGGGGCAGACCAGCGGCAGCCCCTCGCAGTGGCCGGCGTTGCTGGCGCTGAACCTGCTGGCCGATGCCGACACGCCGGCTGCCGAGCCGCTGCTCCAGCGTTATCTCGAAAACCCGCAGGCCGATCCGGAAGTAGGCGTTGGATACGCCCGTGCGCTGGTCGAACTGGGCCGGATGGCCGACGCTCATACGCAACTGGACGCGCTGACGCGCCAGCACCCCGACTACCCCGAAGGCTGGCTGCTCAAGGGCGCCCTGCTGGCCGACGAACGCCGCGACAGCGAGGCCGAACCGGCGCTGACCCGCTTCCTGCAACTGGCCGACGCGCAGGCCGGCCAGCCCGGCATGGAACGCGATGGCGGACGCAACCAGGCCCGCCTGATGCTGGCCCGCATCGCCGAACGGCGCGGCGACCTGAGCGCCGCCGAGCAACTGCTCCAGCAAGTGGACACGCCCGATCAAACCCTGGCCGTGCAACTGCGGCGCGCCCAGATACTGGCCCGCCAGGGCAAGCTCGACGAGGCCCGCCAGGTCATCCGCGCGGCGCCCGAGCGCCAGAGCGAGGACGCGCGCAACAAACTGCTGGCCGAAGCGCAGTTGCTGCGCGATCACCAGCAGCCCGAACAGGCGTACCAAATGCTGTCGGACGAACTCGCCAACGACCCCGACGACGAAACCCTGCTGTACGAAGCCGGCATGGCCGCCGACCGCGCCGACCGCCTGCAAGACATGGAACGCCTGCTGCGGCGCCTGATCGAAATCAACCCCAAATCCCCCAGCGCCTACAACGCGCTGGGCTACACGCTGGCTGATCGCGGCCTGCGGCTGCAAGAAGCCAAACAGTTGATCGGGCAAGCGGTGCAGCTCGCGCCCGATGACAGCTTCATCCAGGACAGCTTGGCCTGGGTCGAATTCCGGCTCGGCCACCTGGACGAAGCGCGCCGCATCCTCGAAGCCGCCTACAAAAACCGCCCCGACCCCGAAATCGCCGCCCACCTGGGCGAAGTGCTGTGGACGCTGGGCGAGCAAGACGCCGCCCGCGCCATCTGGCGCGACGGCCAGCGCCTGGACCCCGGCAACGAAACCCTGCTCCAGACGCTCAAGCGCCTGCAAGTCACGCCATGACCGCGCCGCTGGCAGCCAGCGCGCCCTCGATTCACGCGCGCGCATCGCGCTGCCTCTCTCCCCCTCGGAGGCCGTCGCAAAAGCCTCTTTACGCCCCTCTCCCCTCGCGAAAGACATGCAAAGAAGCCTTTTGCGACAACCCCGCGGAAAAGAAACGGAACCGGAAAAGAGGTAAAAACGTGTCCAGCTCAATTCAAAACCGTTTCAGCCCACTGCGCGCGGGCGTCTTCCTCCTGATGGGCCTGGCAGCCTTGCTCATGGCCGGCTGCGTAACCCCTCCGAAACCCGAGCGCGCCTTCGAGCCGCCCTCCGGTCACTGGAGCGGTCGCTTCGCGCTGACCGTGGACAGTCAGCCGCCGCAGTCGTATTCGGCCAGTTTCACCCTCGCTGGCGGCCCGCAGGCAGGCGAACTCACGCTGACCTCGCCATTGGGCAGCACGCTCGCCGTCATGCAGTGGCAGCCCGGCCTGGCGCTACTGCGGCAAGGCGAGCAGACTTACAGCTTCGCCTCGCTCGACGAGCTGACCGCCGCCGCCGCCGGCGCCGACTTGCCCGTGCGCGCCCTGTTCGGCTGGCTGGGCGGCAGCGCGCAAACCGTCGAAGGCTGGAGCGCCGACCTGAGCCGCCTGCCCGAGCACCGCCTCACCGCCCGCCGCCTGACCCCCCCGCCCGCCGCCGAACTGCGCCTGGTGCTCGATTACCCTAAAAACGGCAGTTGAGCGCTTATTTACCCTCGTAACCTCTTATGAACACAGAGGTTTTTGACTTCGATCGACCTCGCCATTTGGGTGAGCTCGCTATGCACCCGCCAGCGCCGCGCTCGACGCGCCATGCGGCGTTGCTCGTCCTTGCAGGCACGAGCCTGCCGCGTC
>WRJY01000300.1 GCA_009778355.1 Desulfovibrionaceae bacterium
GCCGCCGATGGCGCCACCACGCCTGGGAGCAAGGTGCGCTTGAAATACGGCTACGTCATCGAATGCCTGGGCGCTACAAAAAATGAAGCGGGCGAAGTCACCGCCGTCCGCGCCCGCCTGCTGCCCGGCACCAAGTCCGGCACGCCGGGGGCCGACAGTGTGAAGGTCAAGGGCGTCATCACCTGGGTCGGCGCCAGCGACGGCCTTCCCGCCGAAGTCCGCCTGTACGACCGCCTGTTCACCGAAGAACAGCCCGACGCCGGCGGCAAGGACTTTCTGGCCGCCCTCAACCCGCGCAGCCTGCAAACCGCGCAAGCCATCGTCGAGCCGGGCCTTGCCGCCGCCCAGCCCGAAGACCGCTTGCAGTTCGAGCGCCACGGCTACTTCGTCGCCGACCAGCGCGATCACCGCCCCGGCGGCAAACTGGTGTTCAACCGCGTGACGGGGTTGAAGGATTCGTGGAAGTGACTCAACCTATACTCTCGGCGCGTCACGGAACTTGAGCCGTGGCTGGCTTGGCCGCGCTTCGTGGTGGCGTGCTGGTATGTCGCCCGGCAGCTTCAGACCTTGAACACGTGGCGGACGAGTCCGGTCGGTCTGTATCGTTTTTTTGACAAGAAGGCCATCAGAAATGAACGCAACGCAAACGGTCCGCTTTTTCAGCGGCGAGAACATTCCGCTGGAAATGCACAAGGTGCGGGTGGTGCAAAAGCTGTTTCTGCCGCCGGTGGAAGAGCGGCTGGAAGCCATCCGGCGCGCGGGCTTCAACACGTTCTTGCTGAGCACGCGCGAGGTCTATCTGGACATGCTCACCGACAGCGGCACCAACGCGATGAGCGACGCGCAGATGGGCGCCATGATGCAGGCCGACGACGCCTACGCCGGCTCGCAGAGCTTCGCGCGGATGCAAAAGGCCATCGAGGACGTGCTGGGCAAGCGCCACGTGCTGCCGGTGCACCAGGGGCGCGCGGCGGAAAACATCATTGCCCAAAGCTACGTCAAGCCCGGCAACGTGGTGCCGATGAATTACCACTTCACGACGACGCTGGCGCACATCCAGGTCAACGGCGGCAAGATCGTCGAGCTGCTGTGCGACGGCGCGCTGGACATCACCAGCGACAACCCTTTCAAGGGCAACATGGACATCGCCAAGCTGCGCGCCGTGATTGCCCGGGAAGGCCAGAACGTGCCGCTGATCCGCATGGAGGCATCGACCAACCTGATCGGCGGCCAGCCGTTTTCGCTGGCCAATCTGCGCCAAGTGCGCCAGGTGGCCAGCGAGGCGGGCATTCCGCTGGTGCTCGACGCCAGCCTGATCGGCGAAAACGCCTTCTTCATCAAGCAGCGCGAAGACGAGTTCAAGCAGGCCAGCATCGCCGACATCCTGCTGGAAATGTGCGCCCAGGCCGACATCGTTTACTTCTCCAGCCGCAAGGTCAGTTCCTCGCGCGGCGGCGCGATCTGCACCAACCGCGGCGAACTGTTCGATGCCATGAAGGCGCTGGTGCCGCTGTACGAGGGCTTTCTGACCTACGGCGGCATGTCGGTGCGCGAAATCGAAGCCATGGCCGTGGGCCTGCGCGAAACCACCGACGAAGCGGTGATCGGCCAAAGCCCCTCCTTTATCCGCTACCTGGTCGAGCGCCTGCAGGCGCACCGCATCCCGGTCGTCACCCCGGCGGGCGGCCTGGGCTGCCACGTCGATGCGATGGGCTTTCTGCCGCACGTGCCGCAGCAGCAATACCCGGCCGGCGCGCTGGCGGCGGCGTTTTACCTGATCTCGGGCGTGCGCGGCATGGAGCGCGGCACGGTATCGAGCATCCGCGACGAAAACGGCAACGACGTTCTGGCCGACGCCGAGCTGTTGCGCCTGGCCTTCCCGCGCCGCGTGTTCACGCTGTCGCAGGTGAACTACGTCGAAGACCGCCTGCACTGGCTGCACACCCGGCGCGAGCTGGTCGGCGGCCTGCGCTTCGTCGAAGAGCCCGCCGTGCTGCGCTTTTTCATGGGCCGGCTCGAAGCCACCAGCGACTGGCCGCAGCGCCTGATGACGGCGTTCCGCGCAGACTTCGGCGACAGCCTGTAAGCGTCTCCGGCGGCGCCCGCTACGCCGCCTCGTCCACATCCGCGAACAGCGTGGCGGCGGGGATGGTCAGATCGACCGATGCAAAGCGCACATCCGCGCCCCGGCTGAACGAGTGCAGCACCCACAGCGCGTCCGCGCCCTTGCGAAACACGTCGGTGCGCCGCGAGTCCAGATCGATGAACGCGATTTCGCGCAGCGAGGCGATTTGCCGGTAGTGCGCGAATTTCTCGCCCAGATCATAGGCGGCGGTGCTGGGCGAAAGCACTTCGACGATCAGCGTCGGTTCGCGCGTAATCAGCGGTTCCTTGCGATCAGCCGCGCTGCACGTGACGAGCACGTCAGGGTAAAAATACGCGCTGTCGTCCGCCGCGGACACTTTCATGTCGGCAATGAATGTGCTGCACGGTGAGCCTGACAGGTGCTGGCGCAGCGCCATATACACATTGCCCGCCGCCATGATGTGCCGGCGCTCCGCCCCTGCCATCGCAAATACTTCGCCGCCGACGAAGTCATGGCGTTCCTGCTGCGTGGCCTCCCATGCCAGGAACTCATCGGCGGTCATCGTTGGTTGACGTTGCGCATGTCCCATGTCTGCCTCGTGCGTGAAGTTCAATTGCGGCTATTGTGCAGGCGAATGTTCGTTGATCGCACCCGCGCTCAGGGTGCGCGGCGCTTGCCCTTGGCGAAAAAGTTGAACAGGATCGTCGATTGATCCTGCGTGGTGGGGGAAATCGCCAGCGTGATTTCCGCCCCGCCCTTGCGCCAGACCGCCTCTCCTTGCAGTCCCGAGGCGCCTTCATCGACGCTTTGCGAAAACGGCTTGCCGTAAGTTTGACGCAGTGTGGCGGCGAATTGCTCAAACGCCTGCCGGGTGGCGGCGTTGGGTTGCATGAACACCGCATCGCTGAGATGCACCTGAGTCAGCCGATCCGATTTGAAACGGAATTCGACATCGAAGGTTCTCCCGCCGTAGCGAAAGCCCTCCAGCCGCACGTCGCCCCGGCCTTCGCGCGATCCGGCAACGAGCCGGAGCACCTCGGCGCGGCTCATGCCGTACTCGACTCCGGGCCACGGCAGTTGCGTGGGTGCGGCTGCGGCGCCAGAAGCGGCGGCGCGCTTTGGGGCCGCCTGTATGGCCTTCGGGCACGGATCCTGCTGATAGACCGTCCTTGCGCCGACTTTGCACTTGTGCACCTGGGCATGTCCCGCCGTTGAGAGGGCCATGAAGATCAACGCGATCACCGCCTTGTGCATGAAATGTCCTGCGCAACCTGACCGGGTTCAGAGCGGGCAATCATATCTCGGGGCAATGAGGGGCCGAATCTGCATCGGCCATTTGCGCTTCGGGGCCGCTGAGATCGTAAACCGGCTCTTACGGTTTGAACTCGACCCATACTTCAAAACTGGCGTCGGCGCCCTTCATTTCCGGCGGCGGCGGTGGATAGCTCGCTGCTTGCACCGATTGCAGCGCGGCGCGGTCCATCATGGCCATGCCGCTGCCGATCAGCACGCGCGCGTCAACCGGCACGGCGCCATGCAGCGTGAACGCCACGCGGGTGCGTCTTGGGATGCCCAGAGCGGCGGCGGCCGGCGGATAGACGAAGGCCGCCTGCACGGCGGCACGCACTTTGGCGATGTACTCGGAAGACGGCCCTGGCGGCGCGGCGGGCGCGGGCGCCGGTGCAGCCACGGGCGCCGGCACCGGTTCCGCGCTTTCAGCCGGGCTGACGGGTGCGGCGGCGGGTTCAACTGCCGCGGGAGCGGCCTGCACTGGAGCGGGTTGTGGAGGCGGCGTATGCGCACGCGCGGTCTGCGGGGGCGTATGTGGGCGCGCGACCGGCGGCGTTGGAGCAGGCGGCGGCGGAGCGGGGGGAGGCGGCGCTGGAACTGGCGGCGGCGGCGCGGGTGGCGCGGGTTGCGGCACTGGGCTTGGCGCCTCGATGTCCAGTTGCACCATGCGCAGGGCCGGCTTGGCCGGCTGCAAGGCCCACCAGGTCAACAAGGCGCCGAGCGCCAGCGCTTCCAGCGAAAACGCCGCACCGAACGCCTGCCAGTTCGCGCACCGGCAAGAGGCCGCGGCCCGCGCGCGCGGCCAGGCCAGCGTTGCGCGAGCCTGGTTCATGGTGCCGGCACGCTGCGCGCGGCCAAGCCGATCTGCGTCGCGCCGCCTTGCCGTACCGCGTCGATGGCGCCCATGAGTTGTTGCAGGGTCACATGTTCGCCGCCGGCGATCGTTACCGCCAGGCGGGCGGCGTCGCGCGAGCGCACCAGCGCGCTGAGTTCGGCGCTGGCGAGCGCGCGCCCATCGACGAACAGATCGCCATCCTCGCGGACTTCCACCAGCAGCTTGGGCGCCGGCATCTGGCTGGCGGTGCTGCTGGCGGGCAGCTTGCTGAGGTGTCCCGATGTGGGGATCATGCGCAGCGTCATCATCGCGAAGAACACCAGCAGGAAGAGCATGATGTCGATCATCGGGATGATCTCGATCCTGGCCTTGCGGGTTTCGAAATAGCGCATGGTTCAGGCCGCCTTGAGCCGCGGGCCGCTGGTGGTGTCCAGCGCCTCGCGCCGGTTGAGCAGCATGACCTTGATGGTTTCGAGCTGGTGCACGATCACCCTCACGCGGGTGCTCAGCCAGTTGAAGAACAGAAGGCCCAGCATGGCGATGAACAAACCGCAGGCGGTGGCGATGAGCGCCTCGGCAATGCCGCCGGTGACTTGCGATGCGCCGTTCTGCACGTCGTCGAGCACCGAGAACGCGCGGAACATGCCGATGATGGTGCCGAACAGGCCCAGCAGCGGCGCCAGCGTGATGACGGTGTCGAGCACCCACAGCGAGCGGTCCAGCAAGGGCGCTTCGTGCATCAGGGCTTCCTCCAGGTGGCCGGCGGCTGTTTCGCGGCTGACCAGCCGGTCTTCACGGTTCATCGCGCCAATCATGCGCGCTTGGGGCTGGCCCGCATGGCGCTCCAACTGTCCTTGCGCGGCGGGCGAGCGCAATTGCGGGTCGTCGCGCAGCAGACGCATCAGGTCTTCGCCGGCCCGCTGCGTGTGCAGCAGGTGGCGGCTGCGCTCGATGATGACGGTGAGCGCAACCAGCAAAAGCAGCGCCATGACGTAGAGCGTGCCGCCCGAGCCGTTGGCCAGGTCGATCATTTTCGAGAGGTTCATGGTTTTCCCTTCGTTGTCTTGATGGCCGCCTTAGAAGTCCAGCTTGGCCGACAGCATCCAACTGCGCGGAGCCTGCCATTGGTACTGTGTGGAGGCGCTGCCCAACGTTCCGGTCGTGGCGACGAGGGCGCGCCGGTTGGTCAGGTTGAACACGCTGAATTGCAGGCGCAATGACTTGGCCCATCTGGAGCCCAGGTGTTTGAACGTGTAGGCCACGTTCAGGTCGGTGTCGTCGATGTGCGGCAACTGCCCGCCGAGCTTGGTGCTGAGCTGCTCGCCAATGCGCTTGAAAACGAGCGAGGCGTTCCACGGCCCCTGATTGAACAGCAGACCCAGGGCGCTGGTCATGTTCGGCGCGTTGGGAACCTCGCCCGTGGGTTGGCCCACGGCGGCATTGCTGCCTTTGTAGCGGGCGCTGTTGATCGTGTAGTTGGCGTACACGGCCAGGCCATGACTGAAGGCGTAGGTGCCTTCCAGTTCCACGCCCTTGTAAACGGCGCCGCCGGCATTGATGTAGTCGGGGTTGGCGTTGGTGCCGGTGTTCAGTTGCAGGTTGTCGATGGTGATGTAGTACAGGTCCGCCGACAGCGTCAGGGCATCGGATTTGTGCACGGCGCCCACTTGGTAGTTGGTGGTGTATTGCGGGTCGGGCGGCGTTGCAGTATCCGAGCCGACACCGAGGAAGGGCACCTGCATGCCCTTGGCGTATTGGGCATAGACCGAGTTTTGCTCGTTCAGCTTCAGGTTCACGGTCAGGAACGGCAGGTGGGATTTGTAGGTGTACTTGTAGGCCTGCGGTACCAGGGCTTTCTGGTTCATGGCCGAGCGCAGGGCAAAGTTGTAGTACATCGCCTTGTAGCCTGGCGTCACGGTCAGGCTGGGCGTCACCGCCCACTCGAATTCGGCGAAGGGCTGGATCTGGTTCCAGCGCGAATCCTGCCGCGCGAAATTGCTCGAAGTGACGACGCCGGTCGGGTAGGCCGAGGTCGCGCCAGGCAACTGCGTACCGGCGGTGAGGTCCATCTCCAGGTTGTGACGCTCGGTGCTGGAGCCCTCGTACCACGCGCCCACGCGCAGCAGGCCGGCGTCGAACTTGCGCGTGGCCTTGAGGATGTCGCCCCAGATGCGGTACTCGTTGAGCTTGTCGTAGCCGGGTACGTCGCCGTTGGGCAGCGTGACGGTTTTTTTGTTCAGGTCCGCGAAGCTCAACGTGGCGTCGGCCACGCCGTTGAACTGGGAAGGATCCTGGCCCGCCGTCGTTTTGTTGGTGTAGGCATAGGTGTAGGCGTTGTTGTCGATCTCCCAGCCCGCGCCCAGACGCCCCTGCAGCCGCAGGTACTCCATGTCGGTGGTCTTGTCCATGATGTTGAAAGCCTTGTAGCCCTGACTGCCTGGGTTGTTGTTCATTGCATAGCCCTGACCCAACGCGGTCGCCTGCGCCATGGTGGGGCCGCTGGCGTTGTCGGTGGCGTTGGTCTTGACGGCCGAAATGCTGGTGAACAGCGTCATCAGGAAGTTGTCTCCCACGGGCTTCTGGAATTTGCCGGTGAAGTTGGTGTTGGACTGGTTGGACCAGCTCTGGTAGCCGTCGGCGCCCATGTACTGCAAATTGAGTTGCAGCGTGGCGTCGTTCTTCATGCGGCCGCTTTCGTAGGACACGCCGCCGAGGTACGTGTTCCATTTGCCATACGTGCCATAGACGCTGGCGCCCTGCTGCTCCGAAGGCGTCTTGGAAAACAGGTTGATGCTGCCGCCATAAGTCGAATAGCCGATGTTGCTGGCATTGCCCGGGCCGCGCTCGATGAGCATCCCGCCGATGACCGAAGCCGGGAAATAGGAGGTCGAGTGGTGGGTCGGGCCGTTGGCATCGCCGAAGGGGATGCCGTCGAAGGTGACGTTGTATTCGCCGTCCTGAAAACCGCGCAGCGTGGCTTTCTGGTCGGCCAGGCCCGGGCCGTTGGTGGAAGGCATGGAGGCCACGCTTGGCGCGATGCCGGAAATGGAGTTGAAGTTGCCCGTCGGCGGCGTCGAGTTCTCGATGTAGGCGCGCGAGATGAAGGACTGCGGCTCGGTGGCGGAAAGGTTGGCCTGCGACGGCGCGACCGCCGCCGCCGTGCCCTCTTCGGCGGTGACCGACGATGTGTCGGCCGCGCCGCTGCCGCTGGCGCCGCCCACGGTGCCGAGATCCACCGAATCGGCCCGGGCGCCGAGCGAGGCGGTTGTGAGCAAGAGCAACGTGATCCAGGTCTTGCGAGGGAAAGGGTGAGTGATCTGCATGTTTGTGATTCGTGCTGAACGTGGGGTGTGAACAGCCGCGAATCTACGGAGGCTTCGTGTCATTTTTTTGACAGTGAACCTTCCGCCATACACCCGCCTCGGGCTGTGTGCGTCTTCAACCACAGTCACGGAATCCGGCATGGATTGACACGGAGCTGTCATATCCGGCCTTTAGGCTGGCGGCCTCATCACCCGGAGAAATTTCGTCATGACCGAGTCGGCGCTTTCGCGTCGCCATTCACGCGCGGCAGTCATCAAAGGAGCCGTCGCTGGCATTGCGGTTTTCCTGGCGGCCTGCGCTGGCGGCCTGCCCAATGACCCGGCATCGGCCCCAAGCCATATCCAGGCCGCCTGGACTGAAATCGGCAGCGGCAACCAGTTGCTTGCGCGCGTGGTCACCAGCTACGCGCCCGCATCCGCGCGGGAGCCTGTGTGTCCGTACATGGTGGTTGACGGAGCGGCCCAGCGCATGTCGTTGCGCGTGGCCGCGGGAACGGCGCGGCAACGGCCAACCGCGAGCGATCCGGCAGACTCCAAGCCTTCGGCGTTCCCGGTCTCGGTATGTGAAGCGCTGGTTTTCGCGTCGGCCAAAAATGCCGTCGTCGCCGGACGAACCCTGCCGCTGGCCAAGCCCAGCCCGCGGCGCATCGCTGTCATCGGCGACTCCGGTTGCAGGCTGAAAAAAGCCGACAAGGCCTGGCAGGCTTGCAACGACGCCAGCGCATGGCCGTTCGCGGCGGTTGCCGCTGCGGCCGCAGCCATGAACCCCGATCTGGTGCTGCACGTGGGCGACTACGATTACCGCGAAAACGCCTGCCCGCCGGACGTGGCGGGCTGCCAAGGCAGCCCCTGGGGCTACGGCTGGGATACCTGGCGGGCGGACCTGTTCACTCCGGCGACGCCACTGCTGGCCAAGGCGCCCTGGATCGTCGTGCGGGGCAACCACGAGGGGTGCGCGCGCGCCGGCCAGGGCTGGTATCGCTTCCTGGATACGCGGCCCTACTCGGCGCGGCTGTCATGCGACATTGCGACCAATGACGATGCAGCGGATCATGCCGATCCCTACGCAGTCGCGCTGGGCGCCGACACGCAGGTCATCGTTTTCGACTCCTCCAGGGCAGAGGGGAAAGTGGCTCCTCGCGCGACCGATCCGCGGTTCGCCACATACGAAAACCAGTTCAGCGCCGTCGCGGCCCTGGCCGCGAGACCGGGAATGAACACCACGATCTTCGCCAGCCATCACCCGGTTCTCGCCTTCGTTCCGGCGGCGGGCAAAGCGCCCAAGCCCGGCAACCGGGCGCTGCAATCGGTTATGCAGGCCAGCAATGGGCAGGCGTACTACCCGGCTGGCGTGACGCTCGCCCTGCATGGTCATGTCCACGGTTTCCAGGCCATCAGCTTTGCCAGTAATCACCCGGCGGCGATCGTGACAGGCAATGCCGGCGACACCCTCGATGCGGCCCTGCCCAACCCCCTTCCCGCGAACGCAGCGCCGGCGCCGGGAACGGTCATCGACCGGATAACCCACCACGCCAGCTTCGGCTTCTTGATGATGGAACGGCCCGACGCCGCCGCTGCGTGGACGTTCAAGGTCTACACGGTTGCAGGCCAATTGCTCACCACATGCAACCAAAGCGGCAGCAAGCTGGCCTGCGACAAAACGGGATTCCTCGCTCCGTGATGATGGGTGCGCCCGCCTTGTCTCGCGTCGCCGGGCTTCAACTTCGCATCAGCCGCTTGGCGCGCGAGATCGACAGCAACATGCCCAGCGCCAGCCCCAGCGTGACCATGGCGGTGCCGCCGTAGCTGATGAAGGGCAGCGGCACGCCGACCACGGGCAGGATGCCGCTGACCATGCCCATGTTGACGAAGGCGTAGGCGAAGAAAATCGTCGCCAGCGCGGCGCCCAGCAGCCGCGCGAACAGCGTCGGGCCGCTGGCGGCGATCATCAGCGCGCGCAGGATCAGAAAGCAGAAGCCGGCGATCAGCATCAGGTTGCCCGCCAGGCCGAATTCTTCCGAGAAGGCGGCAAAGATGAAGTCGGTGGTGCGCTCGGGAATGAATTCCAGGTGCGTCTGCGTGCCCTGCATGAAACCCTTGCCGTCCCAGCCGCCGGAGCCGATGGCGATCACGCTTTGCAGAATGTGAAAGCCGTTGCCGAGCGGGTCGCGCGCGGGGTCGAGCAGGGTGCATATGCGCTGGCGCTGGAATTCGCGCAGCACGTGCCAGTTCACGCCATCGGCGCACAGTTGGGGTTCGTAGATGACGATCAAGGCGATGCCAACGCCAGCCAGCAACACCGGCGGCAGCACCAGTTTCCAGGACAGGCCGGCGAAGAAGATGACCGCCAGGCCGGTGGTCACGACCAGCAGCGCGGTGCCCAGGTCGGGCTGCTTCATGATGAGCCCCGCCGGCACCGCCAGAATGGCGAACGCCGCCACGAAGTCCACAGGCCGGATCTGCCCTTCGCGGCGGTGGAACCACCAGGCCAGCATCAGCGGCACGGCGATCTTGAGCAACTCGCTGGGCTGGATCACGATGCCGACGTTGAGCCAGCGCGTGGCGCCCTTCTTGGTCATGCCGAACAGCGTCACCGCCACCAGCAACGCCACGCCCAGGCTGTACAGCGGCACGGCAAGGCTCATCAGCCGCCGGGGCGGAATCTGCGCCGTCACGAACATGATGCCGGCGGCGATCAGCATGTTGCGCCCGTGGTCTATAAAGCGCGTGCCCTCGTTGTAGCCGGACGAATACATCGCCAGCAGCCCCGCGCCGGCCAGCAGCAGCACGGCCAGCAGCAGCAGCAGGTCGAACCCGCGCAACAGCGGCCAGATGCGCTGCCAGAGCGGGGGTTTGTCGAAAACGATGACCATGCCAGGTGCGGATTATCCGGCCTGACGCCGGGCCGGCCCGCTCGCGCCGGGCGCTGCGCGAAAGGCCGTGGCCAGCAGGCTCGGTCCGGACGGAGGGCGCGCCAAGCGGTATATTGCAGCCCCATGAGTTTTCTGGCATTGGATGTCGGCAATACCCGGCTGAAATGGATGCTCTACGATCGCCCCACGCCCGGCGCGACGGTGCTGGCGCAAGGGGCCGAATTTCTGGAGCAGATCGACCGTCTCGGCGAAACGGTCTGGGTCGGCCTGCCCGAGCCGACGTGCATCCTGGGCTGCATCGTCGCCGGCCAGGCCGTCAAGCACCGCGTGCACGAGCAGATGGAAATGTGGAGCGTCGAACCGCGCTGGGTCGCCGCCTCCGAGGCCGAGGCCGGCCTCGTCAACGGCTACGACTACCCGGCCCGCCTGGGCGCCGACCGCTGGGTGGCCATGGCCGGCGCGCGCCACCACATGCTGCGGCGCGGACCGGCGCGCCCCATTCTGCTGGTGATGGTGGGCACCGCCGTCACGGTGGAGGCCATCGACGAACAGGGGCGCTTCCTGGGCGGCCTGATCCTGCCCGGCCACGGCATCATGCTGCGCGCGCTCGAATCGGGCACCGCCGGCCTGCATGTGCCCACGGGCGACGTCAAGGACTTTCCCACCAATACCAGCGACGCCCTGACCAGCGGCGGCACCTTCGCCATTGCCGGCGCGTGCGAACGCATGTACCAACACCTGAAGGCGCGCTGCGGCGCCGAGCCGTTGTGCCTGATGACCGGCGGCGCCGGCTGGAAGATGCTGCCCTCCATGGGCCGCCCCTACGAACTTCTGGACAGCCTCATCTTCGATGGCCTGCTGGTGATTGCCGCCGAGCGCAAGGTAATGCAGGCGGTTGAGGTGCCTCCCTTGAGCCGCTGACGCGATCGGCGCAGATACAGGCGTGCGCCGTGTGGCGCTTCGGTCAGCGCTTCAGCTCGGCACCGCATTGCCCGCCGGGTCGTCACTCTCGACGGCGGCGGGCAGGCTGGCCGGGCGCAGCGTTGCGGGGGCCGGGATGTAGCCGGCCAGACCTTCGCGCAGACCCATTTCCAGCCGGTCCACGCGGGCGTGCAGGTCGCGGTTGTGGGTTTCCACCGCTTGCACCAGGCGGGCGATGTCGGCATCCACCGGGCGGTCGCGCAGGCCCATTTCGGCGCGGTCGACGCGCGCCAGCGTTTCGTGCGTGTGGCTTTGGATCACCTCGGACAGCCGCGCCACTTCCTTGTCGAGGTGTGCGCGCAGGTCGGTGAAGCGCGATGCCTCGGCCTTGTCGGCGAGTTCGCGCTGGATGGCCAACTCCTTGGCGTGGCGCCGCGTCTCGATCAGCACCGTGGCCTGCTGGTAGGCCACCAGCGCGACGAACACCGCCGACAGCAGGGCCATCAGGCCGATCAGCACCAGCCCCAGCGGCGCATGGATGTCGGTGAACACCAGGGACAGATCGGTTGGCCGCGTTACCTCGGCCCAGTTCACGCCGATGAAGGCGACGATGACGATGCCCACCAGCAGCAGAAAAAGCGATCGCAGGGACAAGTGCGGCTCCTTTGAATAACGGCTCGCGCGCGCAAAGCGCGGTTTCAGCAGCGAGTTTAGCCCGTGGCTACCGTCATGCTTTCTGGAACAGCCCCTTGTACTGCTCGCGCAGCAGGTTTTTCTGCACCTTGCCCATGGTGTTGCGCGGCAGTTCGGCAGCGATGAAGCAGCGTTTGGGAATCTTGAAATTGGCCAGTTTTGCCTTGAGATCAGCGACCAGCCGATCAGCATCCAGATGGACGCCGGGCTTGGCGATGACCACCGCCACGCCGGCCTCGCCAAAGTCCGGGTGCGGCACGCCGACGATGGCGCTTTCCATCACGCCGGGCAGCTCGTTCAGGTAGCCCTCGATCTCCGCCGGATAGACGTTGTAGCCGCCGCTGATGATGAGGTCCTTGCTGCGCCCGACGATGGTGACGTAGCCGCGTTCGTCCTGCAAGCCCACGTCGCCGGTCTTGAAGAAGCCGTCATCGGTAAATTCTTCCCTGGTCTTTTCCGGCATTTGCCAATAACCGGCGAACACATTCGGCCCCTTGACCTGGATGCCGCCGATTTCGCCCGCGGGCAGGCGCTGGCCGCCTTCGCCGCGCAGGCGCACGCTCACGCCGGGCAGCGGAAAGCCCACGGTGCCGCCGCGCCGCTCGCTCTGGTTTTTGTAGCGCGGGTCGGGC